>JAPPMR010000755.1 GCA_028818995.1 Candidatus Poribacteria bacterium
GTCAATTGATGAAATCATAAAAATGTATAAGTAATTATGGATTCCACTATAAAATAGAATCCTGCTACAATCATCATACAATCTGTCATAAACATAGAATAAGGTAAGGAATCCCATGACTGAAGAACAGAAATTTATTTTTGACCTTAAAGGGTATCTGTTAATCCCAGAAGTTCTAACATCCTCAGAAGTAAATGATATTAAGTCCCAAATTGACACTATTCGGACAAACGCTGAAGCGTTACCTCCACATGAGCGACAATTCCCAGGTGGTACTTCCTCTTTGTTGATTGACCACCCTGTGATAATTGATATTCTCAAGGAGATTTTAGGTGAAATTCGCATGGAATCGAGTTGGTTCACCTACCGTTCTGTAGGAAATGGAGGGCCTCCACCACACGGCGGTGTCCGAAATGTGAATCCCAACTTTAGCTACCAGTGCACAAATGGAAAGATATACTCAGCCTTAACACGAGTTGTCTTTGAGCTGCATGAAGTCAAAGCAGGTGAAGGCGGAACCCTCTTTCTGCCCGGAAGCCACAAAGCCAACTTCCAAATTCCAGAGACACATCGGAAGGTTGATTCCCCACTTTTTGAGACGTATAGCTGCCCGCCCGGTTCTGCGATTATCTTCACAGAAAATCTCTGTCATTCTGGGGACACATGGAAAAATCCTGATCGCCCTCGAATCGCAGTCTTTAATTGTTATAATTTTGTTGGGTGTCAATTCCACAAACCATCAGTGCCAAAACACATAATTGACGGATTACCGCCTGAGAAGCAGGCATATTTCCGCAACGTTTGGGTTTGGCATCAAGGAGGACCTGACAATGGTAAAAATCTCCGCTACGATGGTTGATGAGGTACAAAATAGATTCGCATGGCAAAAACAATTCGGACATCATCAAAACAGATCATCATATCTGCACAAACTGATGCTCGAAAAAATATCTCAAAGTGGCATTGGAGGATTTTAGGAATTTGCCTAAGTTTTCTACCCTTTATCAATCTTTTAGCACTCGGTATAGCATCTGCTTTTGCGTATCTCTTAATACCGAAAATTGATTTATCCACACCAGAGCGAGTGCAGATATATTCCAAACATCCAGCGCTCTATACCGAACAATACCGAAAGACAGCCAAAAAACTACGATTTATAAATGTCCTTTGTGGTTGGACCATAGGGATAATCATTACAGGATTAAATCTGATGTAGGGAAGGAACATATTCAATTAAATGTCAGAAAAAGAAACGCCTTATCAGGAGATTAAAGGTCAACTCATTTTGCGTGATCATCTCGCGGCAGACCGAACGATTCTTGCAAATGAGCGAACCTTCCTTGCCTATATTCGTACGGCTTTAACACTATTCGTTGCTGGGTTATCTTTCGTGCATTTTAAAATCGTAAGTTCACCTTTGGCAGACGGCACAATTGGCGGACTATTTATGTTCATTGGGACCATTACCTTTTTTCTCGGACTTTACAGATATAATCAAATGAAAACTCTGATTCGCGAAATCAAGCAGAAAGAATTAGCAGAAGGAATCAATTATGAAGATTAGAGAGGTTGTTGTAACTGGTCAGAACCAAGTAGAACTGCAAATTGCTGAAATGGACGATTCCAAACTTGCACCTAATGACGTATTGATAGATACAAAATATACGTTCATCAGCAGCGGCACTGAATTGGCAAACTATACCGGAAGAGAACCGAAAGTTTTTCAGAAAGGTGCGTGGTGTGCTTACCCTTGGCGTTCAGGCTACGCGAATGTCGGCATTGTGCGTGATGTTGGCACAAACGTTACCCGCACGGCTCCAGGAGACCGTGTCTTTACTTATGGACGACACGCGTCAACTATTCGGTATTCACAAGACAGACTTATCGCGCCTGTTCAAGAGACAATAGACCCAGGCGTTGTCGCTGCCTCACGGATGGCAGGCGTTGCGATGACTTCTATCATTGTCACAGAGATCAACACTAATTCACGCGTCATTGTGTTCGGATTAGGACTTGTTGGCAATCTCGCATCACAGATGTTCCAAATTCACGGGTGTCGTGTCATCGGTGTAGACCCTGTAGAAGCGAGGCAAAAATTAGCGGAACGGTGTGGAATTACACATACCATAGGTGGAAATGTGGACGAAGTCCAAGCACAGATTCAAGACATCACTAATGGAGAACTCGGCAATATCACCGTTGATGCGGTTGGACACAGTAGTGTTGTAATGCAAGCGCTCCGCGCAACTGCAAGTCATGGACAACTTGTTATACTCGGTTCACCGCGCGTTTCTGTCACAGGTAATTTAACAGAACTTCTCTCCGATACGCATCTACGATGGATAACTATCCGCGGCGCGTTGGAATGGTGTGTCCCGATGTATCCTGATACAGGCAACTATACCTCGCAAT
>JAPPMR010000676.1 GCA_028818995.1 Candidatus Poribacteria bacterium
TTCTATAAACATATCGTCCCTACCAAATCAACGCTATGAATGCCTTTATGGCATTCAGCGGGACTGAAGAGCATATCAACCAATAGGAAACACGGACAAAAAATCCTGCTTATGTGAAATAATATTTTGCAATAAGTTATTTAGCACAACTCGTTAATTATGGATTTTACTATATAATATCACTATGCTATCTGAAATGCAAAAGGGTGGTCATAGATACCACCCTCAGTATACAGAAAAGTGTCATTCAGTTTTTAGCGATCATCGGTAGGCGGCAGGTTTTCATTGACTGGTTTGCGCGGAACGAAAGTTACCCGTGTTTTAACCTTAGGTTTATCCACTCTTGGCACGACATATATTACATCGTTGTTCCGATCAGGAGGATCAATCCCTGCGGAAGTCCGAATTATCGTCTTGTGGAGCCAACTTTTCTTCCAACTTGTTTTAAGGGTGCCGTCTGAAATGGCTGATAACTGCTCATCCTGTGTCTTTGTCGGATCATTGAGAAGTTCAAAATCAATCTGACGAGACATTCTGGAATTGCCAGGAAAAACGAATCCAGTTGGGGGATTGTGCAGTTTGGGAGATAACTGATCTTTTACTTTCTCACCTACGTTGCTCATTCTGTCAATGACCCTTGTAGTTTCAGTATCGGTCTTATCCGGTATAGAACCGTAAGTTAACCGAATTTGCCAATTTTTCAGGTTGATACGACTTTTAGTTGTATTGTAGAGATTAATCCAGATAGTATCGCGCGATGCTCTGACTACGTCCCTAACAACGACTCTGTTTTTATCCACTTCTTTAAGAAATTCTTTTCGTAGTTCAGCACCATCTATAGCCTTTGGTAGATCAACAAATTCAACCTTTACCTCCACATCTGTGGTTTCTGTTGCACCCACTAATCTTCCCGCGGATTTTGTTGTGATGTCCCGAATGACAAGTGCTTTGGAGTGAACGGGAGAATCTGCAGGTTTAAGCAACTCAATCGTTACACCCTTAGTAGGGTCCGCTACATTATCTATCATTCCAATAGATAAAGAATTGGCAAGTTTTTGGATTTCATTAGTGGTAAGACCTAAATGCTTGGAGAGATCTAACGTTAACGTAGCACCACCATCAATATGTGTCAGTGAAATGTCTTTTGTGATTGAAGTTTCATTAGGTTTTTGTTGTGCGAAACTTGTTGTAGGAATGCACAAACCTACTATCAACAGAGCAATGAAACCGATTATTGGAAACGTGGCTTTGGCTTTCATGATACACATTCTCCTTCAAAGATAACATCTCTATGTTATAGTAAAATCCATAATTACCTTTACATTAGCGAGGTTAGGAAACCTCGCCAGCGGCGATGGTGCGGGGTTTGTTGTTCATTGAAATGTGAACATATTTTCGGATTTTACTATAACATATTATACACGGTAAAATGTTTTTTGACAACAAGAATCAAGCATCGGACAAAACTATCCGAGAATGCCCTCCATGCGCGCATAAACCCACGTTTTCAACTCTGGATGTGTGTGAATATAGAAGGTGCCGTCCTGAATTGCCTTATAGACATAATCTGCCACTTCTACAGGCGACATCCCCGACTCCATCTCAGCACGAACATTCCGAGAAGCACCTATAGTTTGTTGTGTTTCCGATTCTGGATTTTGCAGTGTATCTGGACGGTTTCGGGCAGAGTCTAAAATACCTGTTCGCACCCAACCGGGACACAACACATGCACCTGAATCTGTGATCCTTTTTGCGCTAATTCATCTGCAAGGGTTTCTGAAAGTGCAACAACACCGTGTTTGCTTATCTTGTAGATGCCTTCACCCGGACCTCGCACCAACCCAAGAATCGAAGCGGTGTTTACAATATGGCATTTGGTCTCTTGTGCCAGCATACGCGGAACAAACACACGAATGCCGTGAATCACACCCCATAGGTTAACGCCTAACACCCATTCCCAATCGGCAATGGAATGTTCCCAGATAGGACGACTACAAACAACACCTGCATTGTTGCAGAGAATATGCACTGCCCCAAAAGCATCCAACGTGCGTTCTGCCAGATTTTCAACATCTTTAGCGTTTGAGACATCCGTTTTCACAGCAAGCACAGTTGCACCTTTCGCACGTAGGTCTGCCGCAAGTTTAACTAACGGTTCTTCTTCAATATCTGCGAGTACAACCACCATAGCTTCCGCTGCGAACCGTTCTGCCATACCACGTCCAATACCACTTGCCGCACCAGTAATCACTGCAACACTTTTCATTCAAATCTCCGCTTGACGCTGCTGATGATATTCCTCTAATGCGCGATTTGCATTCAAAATTGTCTCTAACTTTTCAACGAGTACATCAATGTGTTTACCTGGGAAAGCGAAGTAAAAATCATCGTCAGAGAGTGCCGTATAGACG
>JAPPMR010000838.1 GCA_028818995.1 Candidatus Poribacteria bacterium
TCTCTGGAGTTGTTAATGTGAATCATGCGAAGTGTTTGTTAATCATTTTTTTATTTATAGGGATAAGTCTACCGATATCGGATATACTTTCTGAAGATGCAAAAACAGCAAGTGGCAATGCGAACAACGAGAAAAATGGGGAAATCCCACTTGTAGATGTTCAAGACGTTTCTCAAAATCCGTTGAGGGTTGGTGAAAGATTAACATACAATATCAAGGTATCATGGGTTCCAGTTTCTGCAGGAAAACGAGTTGACCATATTGAGAGGAAAATGTCGTTTAACAGGAAAAGGGTATATCATATTACCTCTCAAGTAAAAACAAGTGCTGTCGCCTCCAGAATACACCGTTTTCAGAATCGTCAGTCTACGTTTCTGAACACTGTAGGGTACTTTCCGCTTAGTTTCAGAAACCAACTTCAGGATAAAAAATATAGAGCTCGCGTTGAGATCAATTTTCAAGACAGAGAAACAGAATATAAAAAAATTTCGCAGCATAACTCAAAAGCACCAGAAAAACATGAAAAAAAAATAATAGAGACTCCATTCGGTACACAAGATGAACTTTCTATGATCTACTTTCTTCGGTGTAAAAAATTGGTGCCAGGCGAAACTTACTTCTTCCCGCTAATTAGCAAAGCGAAGGTCGCAAAAGTGAGCATTAGTGTAAGACAGGGCGAGGTGTTAAAGGTCAAAGGTTTGGGTCGTGTCAAAACACTCGTGGTGCGCACCTCACACGGTTATCAACTCTGGTTGACCGACGACCCGCGCCATATCCCTGTCAAAATTGAAGCAGAAGCAAAAATCGGTAAAATGAAAGCAAACCTTGAAAAAATTGAATTTATAAGATAAACACTTCGGTTATTAGACGCGAAAAAACATACATTTTATCATATAACAAAATCCAGTTATCGAACAACAAGGAACGGTTCGTGCAAGAGTATTTACGAAAAACTAAAAATTATCAGAAATTGATTGAATGCCTTAAGAATGGAGAAGATCCTCCCTGGCTCAGAGGATTACTCAACGCTTCAACTTCTTATTTTTTGGCGACGCTAATAGAAGATTTCCCAAACAAATCTTTCCTCATCGTGTTTCCCTCACACCGAGAAGCAGAACAGGTGTTGGAGGAGGTGCGCGCGTTTCATGACCACAGTTCTCAACACGGGAATCCTGAACCAACTGTTCCACAAATTGACTTACATCTCTTTCCCGCGTGGCAAAATACACTTTTTGAAGGTGTCTCACCAAGCAAAAACATCTGTGTTGATCGGATGCGTTGTCTGCATCGTCTGATTACAAAAAAAAATAGCAATTCCGATACTGATACTTCTCTGACCACACCACATAGTGTCGTGTTCACGACTGTCAGAGGATTATCCTACAAACTCCCACTACGTGATACATTAACTTCAGCATGTCGCACTATTGAAATTGGTGATGAGATAGAGTTCTATGATCTTGTTACATTTCTCATTCGCAGCGGATACCGACAAGTTGAATTGGTCGAAGTAAAGGGTGAATTTGCGCACAGAGGGGATATTTTAGATGTGTATCCGCTTACCTCCGATGCTCCTGTCCGGCTTGATATTTTTGGAGATGAACTTGATGACATTCGCCTATTCGACCCGACTTCACAAGTTTCAATTGAGCAGCAGACATCAGTTGTTATCACACCGATGTCTGAAGTTTGCCTCGCTGACATCTCTATGCCGCATTGGAAATCACAAACCGAACAACTGATGAAACAAACAGAAAATTCTGCCGATTTCATAAATACCATTCGGGAGATCACGCAGTGCTTAGAAGATTGTCTTAAAAGAGCACAGTCCAAAAGTTTAAATGTAATTGAAGAATCGCCCGTTGAGATTGACGGGATTGAAGCATTTCTACCTATGCTATTTCCGCAAACAGAACTATTGACCGATTACATGCCAGATGAAACAATTGTTGTTATGGTGGAACCGCGGTGGCAGGGACGAGAAGCAGAACAGATGCACGATCAATTACAAGAAATATATGATCAG
Organism: Candidatus Poribacteria bacterium; assembly: GCA_028818995.1. The sequence goes on from JAPPMR010000838.1 coordinate 2,027, forward strand.
AGATTGGCAGAAGGTAAATTGATGCCTACTCTTGAAAATTTGTTGATTTCCGTTGATACGCTTCAGTCTGAATTGGAGAACTACACAAACATTCCTATCTCTTTAGCATCCGATCAAGAAGCAGATTTTAATCAGTCAACGGATGTATCAGAAGTAGATTTTGATATGCAATCACTCGGACTCGGTAGGGGTAACTACCAGATGGTCATTGATTATATCAAAAGGTGGTCAGTTAAAGGGTATTTTGTTAACGTTTTCTGTGAAACGCCGCAGCAGGCAAAACGCGTATTAGAAATGTTAATTGAACGCGAACTACCACCTGAGCAAATTTCTGTATCTGTCGGGTTTATCTCCGAAGGTTTTCTGAGTGAATCTCTCAAGC
>JAPPMR010000083.1 GCA_028818995.1 Candidatus Poribacteria bacterium
AGGCTAAGCAACGAAAATTATAGCGTATATCACAGTAGGATGCAAATTGTTTTTAGCTGTAGCGTAAGGACGGATTAGAATTCACCCTTACGAAAACATTGTTTTGCTTAATATTTGAGACCTATGGAAATGGATGATAACAAGAACCAATTTTATAGACTTCTGTAGTGATCCCGTATCTTGGCAGCCATAAGTTTTCTACGTTTTTTCAAAAACTCAGTGTAGTCCTCAAAAGTTGCTGTGTCCATGCCTGAAGGGATACAGTGGGCATCAAGGTTAGTTTGCAACTCATCAAAATTATCTATTCCACTTCCAAAGGCAGGTTTTCCGTCTATAGTTCCTTCCGATAAGTCCGAAAAATAGGCGGCTGGAGGTCGATTACTGATAGCAATGTTAATCTCCTGCTGCATTAGAACTAAGTTCGCAATCTGATTGTAATCTCTAGCGGCGAAATTATGCTTTTGCAGATAGTTACGTGGGAATATGTGATGCCTATCTGCTCGACCTTCAAGCAGGGTTCGCACAGTAATATCACGCGAAAGAAAACCATTGTCGTTCGCTCTGACTTGGCTAGCTAGAAAGACATTGAAATACGGACTCTTCCCACTTGATGTTTCCATCTGTTGTGGAAGTGCTACATCCCAGAAAGTATCTGACAGGTTTGCCTGCTCTACTATTGCGAGATACTCGCTTGCCCCCCGGGTAGTAATATTCCGAATATCCTCATCAAAAGCAGTTTCTGGTGTTCCTGTGTATCTACCTGTCAGGATTGACATCACAAACCAACGTCGTACCAACTGCTCAATCTCTTGAGGGTCTGTTCCTTCCGCATGCAGCATCAAATATAACGCATAAGCAAAATTGACGGCGTTCATTGAGTTAATCATAGAACTATCTACAAATCCTGCAGACTCCAGTATCATAACGAAGCGATTGAAGTTAGTTTCGTTGATGTAGCGAATCAGCCCATTTTTTAAGCGAGAAAAAGAATCCTCAGCAATTTCTTCCTCAAAGTTACGTGTTTCAAAATTACGACCTGACAATAGAGCGACTAAATCTCTTAAGCGACCACGTTGAAACTCTATCATAAAACTTACTCGAAGCAAGTCAGTGTAAGAAGGAGTGTAGAGCTCGTTTTTCCAATTTCTGAGCCATCCCATTTTAGTGAAATAATCAGTTTCAACAAAGTCAGTGTCTGTAGTTAGGTTGCCAAATGCTTCCGGAGAGATTGCTAGGCGACAGAAGTAGTCAATACACTTACGGAGCTGATGTCCGCCATACTGTTCACCGGCAGCGATCTTAGACATAACAAAGTCTGAAGCATTTAGCGTGACACCCTTGGAATTGATACGAACAAAAATCTCTGTAACCGTTTCCACATTTAGATTTGAGTCTAATTCAATAACTCCGAAGTTGTTAGTCTGGATACCCTGCAGACGAGCGAGACGACCATAGATTTCATGTTGAGTCATATTCTGGTTCTGCTTGCAGTATTCGTCTCCTAACTGATAAAAATTTGGACCGAGGCTAAAAACAGTGGAGATATCGTCAATCCATTCTGAATTTCTTCTGATAGCTGAATTTGATACTTCAAATCGTTCTTCAATCGGATGAAAGGCAATAACGATAGACGTTTGTTTGTAATTTTTGTTGACTACTTCTTGCCCTAGCAATGCTGCTTGAAGGGAAATGACGCGTTGTTGTCCATCAATCAAGATACGCTTACCTACTGATTGTGTCCCATCTTTAAGGAGAACATCGGGTGCACGCCACGTGATAAGATATCCGACGGGGTACCCATGGTAGAGTGAGTCAATGAAATCGCGCACCTTGGTTGCCTTCCAAACGAAAGGTCTCTGAATTTCAGGTATTGCAATTTCTTGGTGTTGTATCCAAGTGAGCACAGTTCCAACAGGGTAGTCGTTTACGGAATATTGCGGAGTTGTCGACATTTTCTTTTCCTTATGTGATGAATATAGGGGCTTACTCCGTGATTCATACAGAGCAAGAAGGGGATTTTCTAACTTTTTTCTGATCTATAAGACTGTAAAGTCTTATAGATCACAGATTGGATGTTAGGTTTAATAAAACAATACAAGTTATTCCTTTACTACAGATTAATACCCAATTCGTTTGCGATGGTATAGACATCTTTGTCACCACGTCCCGATAGACACACAGCGATGACTTTGTTCTTACCGAGTTTGGGTGCGAGTTCACGGAGATAGGCGATGGCGTGCGCGGATTCTAATGCCGGTATGATGCCCTCTGTCTCTGATAACAACTGGAATCCTTCTACTGCTTCTGCATCCGTAACTGGGACATATTCCGCTCTACCCGTTTCACGGTAATAACTGTGTTCGGGTCCGACACCCGGATAATCTAACCCTGCGGAGATCGAATGTGC
>JAPPMR010000575.1 GCA_028818995.1 Candidatus Poribacteria bacterium
AAAACCCAAAATCCGTGAAAACAACAAAAACAATAAGTTAACTGGCACAAGTCGTTAAATAATAAAATAGTAATCCTATGCTTTATTGATACACTTCTGCTAACATACTCACATGCCGAATCTCAACCTCAAACCGACCCACAAACCCATCCGCGACTACTACGCCACCTTACAACAATACGAACAGCACGACGTAACACACGAAGGCGCGGTTAGTGCGCCTTTTGAAACGCTGCTCAATACATGCGCCAGACAGGTGAACGCAACACTCATTCCACAATACGCCATGCGCACCGAAACAGATGACCGCATCGTGATTGACGGTGCCGTAATAGACGAATACGGTATTCCACTCGCCTATTGGGAAGCAAAGGATATTGATGACGACCTTGACATAGCCGTGAAGCAAAAACGTGAGACAGGCTACCCACTTGATAATATCCTGTTTCAAACACCAAAACGCGGCATCCTAATTCAGAACGGACAGACAGCGCTGGACTTGGACATATCCGATCCTACCAACCTTGTTGAGTCGCTCAAATATCTGTTTGCATACACAGCACCTGCTCTGGACAATTGGCAAACCGCCGTTACAGACTTCAGATCGCATGTGCCCGACCTCGCAAACAACCTCATGGAACTCATTGAACAACAGTATGAGAGGGACCCATCGTTTAAAAAAGCGTTCACTGACTTTTACGAAATCTGCCGCACCTCTATCAATCCCGACCTCTCACGCGCCGCTGTTGAGGAGATGCTTATCCAACACATTCTCACCGAGCGTATTTTCCGAACAGTCTTTAACAACTCCGCTTTCACCCGCAGAAACATCATCGCACGAGAGATAGAAAATGTTGTTGATGAACTTATCCGGCACGCGTTCAGTCGTGAGGAGTTCCTCAGACCCTTAGATCGCTTCTATGTCGCCCTTGAACAGGCAGCCACGTACTGCAGAGATTTTTCACAAAAACAGCACTTCCTCAACACCTTCTATGAGAAGTTTTTTCAAGGGTTCTCGGAAGATGTCGCAGATACACACGGCATCGTCTATACGCCACAACCGATTGTGGACTTTATGGTCAAAAGTGTATCACATATCCTTGAAACCGAGTTCGGACGCTCACTTTCGGATACGGGCGTGCATATCATTGACCCGTTTGTCGGCACGGGCAACTTCATCGTCCGACTGATGCAGGACATTCAAGGCACAGCGTTAGAGGAGAAATATCGGCACGAGTTGCATTGCAACGAGGTGATGCTACTGCCATACTACATCGCCAGTCTGAACATTGAGCAGGAGTTCTTTCAGCGCACACAGACCTATCTACCATTTGAGGGCATCACGCTTGCGGATACCTTTGAATTGCTTGAAGACCAGCAGATGACACTTTTCACACAGGAAAACACGGAACGGGTGGAGCAGCAGAAAAAAGCGGATATGTTTGTCGTTATCGGCAATCCTCCCTATAATATGGGACAGGTTAATGATAGCGACAATAACAGAAATAGGAAATACAAAGCAATGGACGGCAGGATTGGAGAAACCTACGGAATAGATTCCACAGCGACGCTCAAAAGTGGACTCTACGATCCCTATATTAAGGCGATTCGGTGGGCATCTGACAGAATAGGAGAGGAAGGTGTTGTTGCATTTGTCACAAATAACAGTTTTGTTGAGAGTTATGCCTTTGATGGGATGCGGAAACATCTTGCACAGGATTTTGACGCAATCTATATTTTAGATTTGGGTGGGAACGCGAGAACAGGATTGAAGGTATCCGATGCCAATGTTTTCGGTATTAGGGTTGGTGTAAGTATCAACCTTTTTGTCAAAACAAAGCAGAACCCATCAGAAGCAGCGCGGATCTTTTACTACCAAACCGATGAATTGTGGAATAAACATAAGAAATTCGATTTTCTAAGTGAGAGTCAACATATAGGTAGTATTGAATGGCAAACAATTCAACCAAATGACCGATACACATGGTTGACCAAAGGACTCCATGCTGAGTTCGACACCTTTATTCCGATGGGGACGAAGCAAGCAAAAGCACATAAAGGTTTGGCAGCGGATGTGATTTTCAAAACCTATTGCAGCGGAATCAAAACTGGTAGGGATTCGTGGGTTTACAACTTTAATTTTAAAGCACTAACTGCAAACGTTCAAGGAATGATTAACACTTACAATGAAGAGTTGGATAGGTGGATAAGAAGTGAAGATCAGAAAGTAAATGTAAATGATTTCGTAAGATATGACGACAGTAAGATCAAGTGGGATCGTGAATTACGTCAACACATGCAACGTGGAAGGATTGCTGAATATAGAGAAAATAAAGTGCGCACGTCCATTTACCGACCATTTACAAAAGCCAACCTATTTTTTGACCGTATATTGAATAA
>JAPPMR010000381.1 GCA_028818995.1 Candidatus Poribacteria bacterium
TGAGAAATTGACAAATTACTATCATCATGTTAAACTATTTTAGCGGGTAAAGTCAAGTCTAAAAGAATGGAGAAAAACTTGAATCAAAATAAGACTGATGTTGCTATTATCGGCGGTGGTATCATCGGATGCGCGATTGCATACCAACTTGCAAAAAGACAGATAGATGTTATCTTAATTGAGAAGGCATCGCGTGTTGGCACAGAAGCATCTTGGGCAGGTGCGGGGATTTTAACATCACACGCATCAACACACGAACCGTATCCTGAGTTGTGTCGTGCAAGTCTTGCCATGTATCCGTCATTAGCCACAGAACTAAAATCCGAAACGGATATAGATATTGAATTTATCCGTTCAGGCACGCTATCAGTCTTTTTCGATGAAGCTGAAGCCGCAGGTTTAATCGGTTTAGCGGAACGACGAGTTAACCGAGGATTTTCTGCGGAGGTTTTAGCACCGGAACAGGCATGGAAATTAGAACCTGCGGTTTCAAAATCCATTGCAGGGGCAGTACTGTTCCCAGAAGATGGACATGTGCGCAACCCCAAAATGGTGGCTGCGTTGACAAAAGGCGCAGCAAATTTTGGGGCAAAGTTTCTATTGGGTAATCCGGTTACTGAATTTGTTAGAGAAAAGGGACGCGTTATCGGAGTGGCTGTCAACGGTGAGACTATCCATGCCGACTCATTTGTCATCGCTGCAGGATGTTGGGCAAGCAACCTGACAGCTTTACTTGATATTCACATCCCAATTTCCCCAGCGAAAGGGCAAATTGTCCTACTCGAAACGATGCCGCCGCTCATACAACGGACAATAGATGGTCTCGGTATCTATATCGTTCCACGCGCAGACGGTAAAATTTTGCTTGGTGCTACAGTGGAGTTTGTCGGTTACGATAAAACCCCAACAGTTGACGGTGTAAAGCAAATGATAGACGCTGCGGTTGTAATTGCACCGGAACTCGCGCAAAGCACATTTGTGCAAACATGGGCAGGTTTGCGTCCATATTACAAACAAGGCCCGTGCCTCGGATATCTTCCGGGTTATGACAACGTAGTCTTAGCATCTGGACACTTCAAAAATGGTATCCTGCTTGCTCCGATTACGGGGCAACTCATTGCTGAACTACTTACAACAGGACAGACTTCGCTACCTCTTGAGTCTTTCGTTCCTGTTGCGGAGTAAGAAACATCAATATCCCACATGCTTTGGAACACATCCAAAGGCATAATATTTGTGTTTTTAGACTTCGGATATACAAGCTATTCCAATTTGGCACATTATACCAAATTAACGGAATTTATCTTTTTCCGACGGTAGGTGCGGTTTCCTAACCGCACACTTAGCAAGACGAATCCTGTTAATTGGGTATTACTTCACCCTAAGTGTTTTTTAGTGGATTTTAATAGCGTCATTAGATATGCTATGGCCAACAGTCTAATCTATGATTCTTATTACAGGAGGTAGATAATGGAAGGTCTTGCAGTTTTGGTGATGTTATTCGGTATTTTTACTGGGATTTTTTGGATGATTGTCGGCTGGCGTGCTATGCAGGCACATGAAAAACTCGCAGATTCTGTTGAATTATTAGCACGACAAAGTAATAGGCAAGAACCGCAATCAGGTTCCTTAGGAGAAGATTAAGGATATCAACACTACAAAATAACCCGCATAAACTTAGGTAGGTGCGGGTCATATATTTTGATTTGTAAAACACATTATTAAGGAGATAAATGAAACCGCATATTACTATTGTTACGCTTGGTGTTGAAGACTTGCAACGTTCCGTTGATTTTTATCAGAACGGGTTAGGGTTTCCCTTAATGGGTGACTCGGATAGCATCGCATTTTTTAAGATGGAAGGAATAATATTTGGGCTATATCCAAGGGATAAACTGGCTGAAGATATTACTATTTCTCCTGAAGGAACAGGTTTTCAAGGATTCACACTTGCCCACAATGTTGATTCTCCAGAAGAGGTAGACAAAACCTTAGCAGAAGCAGTGTCAGCAGGCGCAGAACTCGTTAAACCCGGACAGAAGGTGTTTTGGGGTGGTTATTCCGGCTATTTCAAAGACCCAGATGGATTTTATTGGGAAGTTGCACATAACCCGTTTTTATAATGTTCGGTCAATTCTATTCAATGAATACGTAAAAATTGATTTGGAGTTTTATTTATGGACAAAATTAGAGTTGCTTTTATTGGTTGCGGTGGGATGTCATCGATTTTACAACAGTGCATCCCGATGGTGCCCGAGTTTGAATTTGTTGCTACATGTGACCTCGTAGAGGATAAGGCGAAATCGAACGCACGGAGGTTTGGTGCTTTACGCCACTACACCGATTACAATGAGATGTTTAAAAATGAAGACCTCTATGCAGTGGCAGTAGTCGGGAG
>JAPPMR010000976.1 GCA_028818995.1 Candidatus Poribacteria bacterium
TCTAACCGCACCGGACTTCACCAATAAATTACCCAATTTATTTTTTAATCTTCATACAGATTGTGCTACATAGGTGGCAACTTGGGTTAGTATACTCCTAAGGGTAACGGATGTCAAGATAATTCAATGGAATCAGAGCCATTCAAACCTCCAATAATTCCCCTTTACCAAAATTCTAAAGATTCGCGCGCATCGAAATGCAAAAACTATCAATCCCATTTTTTTCGCAAACTTATTGGAAATATATTGGATATCTATTGTTCGGCAAACCACAAAAACTTCTTATCACTACATAGAACAAGGTATAATATCAGTATGAAAAAACAAAACCAAAACGCAAAACTTATCAAAATAATATACCTACTACAAGAGGAAAACCGGGTTCATCAATACAGATGAGAAATATAAAAATAGAATTAAGGCAAAATAAGAAAAATATCTATAACCCCAATCATAGGCTGAGTTTATAGCGAATTTAGAAATCATACCGTGGTATGAAAAATCATACCGTACGGTATGATTTTATGTAATAACGATCTCCGAATCACAACCTACATCTGTAGGCGCGATCTCCAAATCGCAACTCTGCGGCTCCAACAGACAAAAAACCGAAATTGACCGCCTCTGTCAACGAATAAAATAATTTGCACATAAAACACAAAATTTGATAAAATTAACACATCATGAATCCTTTTTTCTTTGGCAGTAGAGGACGAGGTATATTTCGTTTTCTACGTATCTTTCTCCATTTTCCGAACTTCATTCGGTTGACGATGCGGCTTTTTCAAGACGAGCGTGTGCCAGTCTATCGGAAGGCAATTCTCGTTATTTTCCAAATTCTCGCGGGTGCTTTTGCGATTGCCTACCTTGTTGTTCCTTTTGATCTTATATTTGATTTTCTGCCGCTGTTCGTGGGACGTTTTGACGATATTGTCATTGGGGCATTGATTATTTTGTTGCCGGGCGCGTGGTTATTTATCAAGTCATGTCCTGAGCATATTGTGCGTGAACATGTGAACAAAATTTCGCGTGGTGAATAAAACCGTAATTTTTATGAACTTTTTTGCAACTTTATTTTCTAATAGGTGTGTCTTTAGGGCGTAGACACTATAAATTTAAAAAGCCCACTTGGCTTAAAAAAATAACTGGAGGTTTTATACCATGTTAAATTTCAGACACATACTCGGCAGACGCGCAGCAATTCTGTTAATATTAGCTGGACTTGCCGTTGCAGCAGGACTTATGATTAACAAAGGCGCAGATGAATTTGTTGTGCCGACAGCAATTGGGGACACAAATGTAAACTCTGAGGAATTAGCAGATTTTCAGGCTTTAGAACGTGCCAATCGCGCGTTTATTAATTTGGTAGCTAAGACGCGCCCATCTATCGTGCAAATTACAACAGAACGAAAAGTTGAGCGAACGGTTCCCAGATTTCCAATAGTCCCCCCGGAAAGGATGGACAGAGAAGAGTTCAGACGTAGATTTGGTGAAGATTCGGATGACGAGCGTTTCTATAGATTCTTTTTTGAAGACTCCACACCACGTCCCATTCGGGGTGTTGGTTCCGGTGTAATTGTCAGTGAGGATGGCTATATCCTTACGAATAACCACGTTGTTGATAGGGCAGATGAAATTACTGTCACTCTTGCAGAGGGTAAAGAATATAAAGCCAAATTAGTCGGACGTGATGCTGCCTGGGAAAATGGTGGCGGAACCGATTTGGCAGTTATCAAAATTGAGGCTGATGGTCTCCCGATTCTGCCGTTTGGAGATTCAGATGCGCTTGAAGTTGGCGAGTGGGTTATCGCTATTGGAACGCCGCTTAATTACTCACAAACAGTAACGCGTGGCATTGTTAGCGGGAAAGAGCGCCGAGGAAATGCCGCTTATGGGGAATTCATACAGACCGATGCCCCAATTAATCTTGGTAACAGTGGTGGACCCCTGATTAACATACGCGGTGAATTGGTCGGTATTAATACCTTTATTAGAACAACCGGACTCACTAATGGAAATATCGGTTTAGGCTTTGCGATTCCAAGTAATCTTGCCCAGCAAATCTTATCTGACCTAATTGAAAAAGGGGAAGTAGTTCGTGGTTGGCTCGGTATATGGATGGGCGAAGTTAATCAAAACTTAGTAGAAAAATTTGGACTTGACTCGCCACGCGGTGCCCTTGTCACTGGCGTAGTTCCGGGCAGCCCAGCGGAGAAAGCAGGTATTCAACGCGGTGATATTATCCTGGAATTCAATAAAAAGACAATCCGTGATTTTCCACATTTAAGGAACACTGTCGGGGGGACTACAGTCGGTAAACCTGTCAAAATACAGGTGCTTCGTAATGGGAAAGAGAAGCAGTTGACTGCTAAATTAGCAAAACGAACACCAGAAATC
>JAPPMR010000975.1 GCA_028818995.1 Candidatus Poribacteria bacterium
ACGTAATACCCATTGCGCGTACTTAGACAAGACGAACATGCCGAAGACGATAGCAAAACCATAAAAAAGATTTGCTAAGGTCAATTTACTTTTTTCTCTGTTTTCCCCAACTGGCGAAGGTTTTTCATCAGTATCCGTTTCAATCGCTTCTTGTGAAGGTTGAAAAAGTGTGGTCAGATCATAATGAAGAACTTTGCCAAAGCCTCCAGTGCTTATGCCAGCAAATTGGAAAGCAAAACTTATCGCAATTATCATTACGATCAGGAATAAAACTGCAAGCAATCGATCTTCAATGTTTTCCGCCATCTTCAACCGAGTAAAAAGACGGCGCAACCATCGACGTAAGAGTCCTGCGATGAGTAACGATACTGCCAAAAATCCTACAAACTTTACAATTTGTAAGATTTTAACAGTTTCATCTAAAGTAATAGCAGGTCTATTAAGAAAGTCCTCGAATCGCTGAAATAATTCGCCCATCTTATGCTACCCTATCCAATTTCAACTGTGCATCACAAAATGTCTTCAATCAATAGCGATTGGCTCAATTGAGTGGACAAACAACACGTCGTTTACCCCTTGGTAGCGTTGCAGCACGTAATCTAAGTCAGGTGAATTTATATCATCAGCAGTTAATCCCGTGATAACTAAATCTGCCTGGGCGGATCTGAGTGCAACTTCTTGTTCCAATGCTTCTTCACTTTCATAAGACACGGATGTTACATTCTGCATTGAAATGGGGAGTCTTCCTTCCTTGATGACTGTTGAAAGTTCATCAGCATCAAGTTCAGTATCCCAAGAAGCAGAACATGCGAAGAGGCGGATTTTCGCCCGCTTCCATTCGGGATGTCCCACCAGAATATAAGCAAGCAACAACATCATTGGAACATTAGCGATATTGTCATCTGTTACCCAAACATGAATTGATGAACGATAACCAAAACGGTGTTTTGTTGATCGTAGGATCAACACATTAAATAGCGATTCCACAGCAAGACTCGCACCTTGCTGAACCTCTGGGATTTCTTCAGGGTTGTCTTGATCAAATTCGAGTAGGATGGAATTGTTTGGCAAGCCAGAAATTCCTGGCATCTGCAGTACTTGTGCTAAGGCAAGTTGGAACGTTGGACAAATAAGGGAATCAACATAAATACCGGCACCACTTGCCTCTGATTGTTGGATGAGCGCGTCAACATGGATACGTGCTGAGATCTCTTCAGGGAACGAATAATCTCCGGGGAAAAATTGGATAAACTGTCCGAATCCCTGTCGTTGACAGAGCCAACGCAGTAGATCGAAATGTCCAAGCCGCCGTTCACCGAATTGGGTTATGCCGACGATTGAAGGACGCCACCCGCTTTCCGAGAAATTTGCCCTATTTTTCTGTAAGGTCGTCTGCAGCCAACGCGTTAACTGGAACATCGCGCCTTGAAAGATTCCTATCATACCGCGTTGCCCACGATGTCCACGACGGAGTCCAATGTAAATTGCTAATATAAGAAAAATTGAGAGGAATGCGTAAAACACACTAATCTGAAACATCATCAATCCACACATCACAGTGCCTAATAATGATACATACCAGCGGGAATGGAAGGTTGGTCGATAGGATGGATTGCCTGCAAAATGTTCAAGGAACGAAACAACACATAACGCGCCATAAGTCACCAAAAAGAACATTGTGAGAATCTGGGCAATGAAGTTGAGTTCGCCTATTGCGACAAACACAATTGCAATAGCACCGGACACGAAAGTTGCTGGTACTGGCTCTTGTGTTTTTCCGACACCTGTTCGCATCAGACGGTTCGAACCTGGGATTGGTAGAACATTGTCTCGGGCAAGTGCCTGCAGCGTTCTGGGTGCTACCATAATTGAACCGAGCGCGGATGAAAACGATGCCGCGCCTAATCCGATATAAATTGCAGTTCCCCATGCGGATATGTCTGCCATAATGATTCTGTCTGTATCAGCAAGTTGCTCTGGTGTGGCACATTGCCACAGTTTTATAGCAACAAGAACATATATGACCATGCCTGCAAGCGTTGCGGCGATAGTGCCAAGAGGGATACTACGTTGAGGGTTTCTGAGATCACCAGATAACCCTAAACCGGCAATCATTCCTGTGAATGCCGGAAAACAGATAGCAAAAACTATGCCAAATTTGTCACCATTTGGGATACTTGCTGTGATGCTCCCTCCGCTCGGACGGGTTTCCTCAGGTTCCTGTTCTATAACCTCGGGAATCTTACTCTCACCTTCGGGTGTCTCAGATTTAACTTCAGATGCCCCATTTGCAACCTCAGCAGGGGCAGGGTCTGCAACATCTGACACTACTCCGCCCATAAAAAAAGCGATAAGTGATACTGCCAGGATTGCGCAGATGACCCACAGCATTGAAA
>JAPPMR010000604.1 GCA_028818995.1 Candidatus Poribacteria bacterium
ATTCTTTTTGTTTGTATTGCAGCGGAAAGTGATCCGTGTTCGCCTCATAGTTATCAAGGTAACCGATTCCTTTATGCGTTGCCAATAGACACTCAATGTGTCCAAACGGTTCAACGTATTTCGGTTGAAAACCGAGCGAATCTGAAAAGCCGCCCCACTCTCCGGGTTCGCTCGTGAGAATCGTGTCCTCCTCGTCCATACCCTCCAATGAGAGCGCGTTGGTGATGTCCCGATTGAGTAGCGCATAAGTGTGGACATTGTAGCCGAGATGCCATAAGGACAATGCGATGATAATTCCCGCTACCGCATAGTTTGCGTAGCGATGCAGGTTGACAGCGAAGAACGGCAGCAACACGAGGAATATATACAGATGAAACCGATCATTTATCCAGCCACCACTGTAGCCTGACCACGGGGCTATGACATACATTGCAGTGATGAAAATTGCCATGAGCAGAAACCCATCCATCTGCGTCACAATGCGCATCCAAAGTCGTTCGCCAGTCTCTTTCCATTCCTCTGATTTGCGGAATTGATAACACTGCCAGATTCTATTGATGACCGTAAGTACAAAGGCAATAGCAAAAAAGACTAACAACACCCGTCCGATAAGTACGTGATCGTCCCGAAAAGAGACCAAGGATTTCATCCCAAAGAAATAGTCGTTTAACCACGCAAAACCCTTATGGTTACCATCCTCCCCGTGGGTGTTGGTAAGGTAGAAATAGTAGGAGAACAAGATAAAGTAAGCAGGGATAAGACTGCCTATGAAAGTCAGTGCAGGTTTAAGTTTCGTCAGCCCCTCCTTGAAACGTTGCGCCAGCGGTTGTGATGTCTCCTTATAACCCCACATCCCACGCAGCGCATCATAGCCTGATGAGAAGAGAGCGAAGAACGTCAGGGATATAATCAGCAACGCATAAGAATGGTAGTGCGTGAGGTAAGTCGCCAGCAGCAGAACGTATATGACCACGATGTTGATCAATCCGAGTTTATCCTTGACTCTCCACCAATAGCCAAGCGTGAAGAAAAACAACGACATGCTGAGGACGAAATTGTAAAACCCCATGTGCAGCAGGTAGTTATAGGCGAAGAGAAACCCAAGCAGTCCGAAGACCATATTTCTCTTTTGGACACTGTTGAGGAAATACAACAGGGAGAGCGGCAGGAGACCGATACAGAGCGTCAGCACAATCTTTTCGCAAACCAGCGGGGGAAAGACATATAGCAGTAATACCAAGAGCGCGTGGGAGGTCCAGTTTGGGAAAACAGTTGCGTTCAGTTCATAGACTTCGCGTAAACGATAGTTTTCGTGTTTGTGGTATTCCTTCACAACATAAGCGTTATAGATATGACTTGCCCCATCCTGTGTCGGGAAATACTTGAAACCCCAAACCGGCAGAAGATGTACCACCATTAGCACAATCACCGTGACATATCCAACAGATAATAGACGCGTTTTCATTACCCCTTTGACCTCATCAGTGTCCGTTTGTCTTTCCAATTCTACCCAAGCCCTATTCTAATAGATTTTCGTTTTTGTTTCAACACCTAACCGACAACCGAAAACCGAGAACTAAACCACTATATTGGACTTGCTATCTATCCCAAATTATGATAGACTACTCTCAAGATTGGTATGTATGATGTTGAGAAATGACTATACTACCACGACTTAAATGTTAACCGTTGTACCTCATGCATATTATTACGCGAAAACGCCTAAACGAGTTTGCCCAGAAACATCGGAATACTCAAGCCTCGCTTGAACATTGGTATCGATTAATGAAACGAGGCAGCTTCCGATCATTTGCTGAACTGCGGACAGCGTTTCCTCATGCTGATCAAGTCGGAAAACTAACGGTTTTCAACATTAGTGGCAACAAAGTCCGTCTTATTGCCGCAATACATTACAATCGCCAAAAAGTTTATATTCGTACAGTGCTAACACATGACGAGTATAGTAAAAGTAAATGGAGGAAATGAACCATGTTAACGGAAGTACAAACTGCTCAAAATGTGTGGCCAATGCTAACGGAGGTTGTATTTGTTCCCCACGCAGAGAGCGAGTACCAACGGCTTACAGAGGTGTTAGACAATTTAATCGATGTCGTAGGTGAAGATGAAAATCATCCCTTAGCTTCATTGATGGAAGTTATCGGTGTGTTGATAGAAAAATATGAAGACGAACATGTTCCAGAGTTGAGAGAAATATAGTCTATAGGTTGGGGCGATGGAAATTCCGGGCATCCATATCATTGGCGATGAATCACAGGCTGGCACTTATGTCTTGCGAATTCGACTTAAAGAAGATACCACATTACAATTCGGACGGTTCAAAAAAGGGAAATGGATTTCACTACTTGCTGGTGATTATACCTATGTCGGTT
>JAPPMR010000886.1 GCA_028818995.1 Candidatus Poribacteria bacterium
GGAAAACGGTTGATGTGGGATGCTAAATTATGAGAAATCTAATGAATAAATGTGAGAGTGGTCTTACCCTCGTTGAGATGCTAACTGCTGTTAGTATTATCGTAATTATGGGTGGTTCCACTTATGCTGTTTTCAATACGGCAATAAAAGCATACAATCGCACCCAATCGAAATTGCTTCAATCGCAGCGTTGCCGTGTGGCTATGAACCAGTTAGTCACAGATTTAAGGCAAATGCAGGCAGACACATCTGACGAAATGTTGGTGCTTTTTTCCCAAGATGTCCCGACTGAATCTATTGACAAGAATATGGATATTCTCAGTTTTGTGACGTTAGTAAAAACCGACCCAGATCCGTTTGTAACGCAGGTAAATGCTGCTAACATTTTGAATACACCTACTTGGAGCGATGTCCGGCGCGTTGCTTATTATGTCGGACTGAAAGTTCCTATAGCGGAACTGCGGAGTGAGAATTTCATTCCGCAGCCATATATCGCATCACAAGAACCAGGACAAAACATATCCAATCAGGAAGAAAATCTTTCACTTTATCGCATTGTAACTACAGCATTAAACCCTGAATTGGTTATTCAGTCATTTATGAATACCGGAACGATTCCAACAGTAGATGAAAATGGTATGCCGATTCATTTTACAGTAGATCCGCTAATTGATGGGATTGTTAACTTTGACCTGAAGTATATTGATGAAGAATCAGGATCAGTTTATGATTCTTGGGATCAGACAGATGTACTTCCAATTGCAGTTCAAATCATGATTTCAGTAATAGATGAAGATAGACAAGAATCAACGTCAATGC
Source organism: Candidatus Poribacteria bacterium (assembly GCA_028818995.1). Next base: position 820 of record JAPPMR010000886.1, read on the forward strand.
AGGCTTTTCCGCAAAACCCAGGTGTTATGACCCAAGGTGCCTTAACACAGTCAACTATGGTATATCTGCCCGCAAGCGCAAATACCTCCAGAGAATAGAAATGGTTAACTTCAATAAGGATTTATAGTCATTTCTGCTGCCAACACGTTTCGCTATCAGAAAAGCACGTTTTAAGGATAACCAATGAGAGAACATCGTAATACTCTTTTCAGATATAGAGGTTCGTCTGCCAAAACAACGCCTTGTTTTAGCGATTCAAATGGATTATCACTTGTCTCAACGCTTTGGATTCTAACGATCCTTTCTGTCTTAGCAATGCAGCTGCTCTACTCATTTAAGCTTGAAAACAACGCACGGCGGAACTTTGTGGACAGAGTGAAGTATCATTACGCAGCAAAAGCGGGGTTTGAGTGGGGGATCGCAAAATTGCGAACTGATGAAACTAATTTTGACTCACTCGGTGAAACATGGGCGGAACCTGTTCAGCAACAGATTGATGACGGTATCCAAATTGGTAGAATGTTAAACTATCAGGTGACCATTACTGATGAAGCGTCAAAAATAAACATCAATTCCGCACCGGAAGATACTATCCGAAATTTACTCGGCTTTTTAGGTGTTCAACCCGAAAACAGTGAAACGGGTGATCTTGCAGCTCGGATCGTTGAAGGACGACCGTATCGCACTGTCCGCGATGTAGCACGCGTTGAAGGGATGACGCCAAATATTCTTTATGGCATACAACAGCAAACAGTGGCGGCACCCGAAACAAGTGGGACTGAAGACATTCCGCCGCAAATACAAACAACAATGGGTGGCAATAGTCTTGTTGACATAGCAACAGTCTATTCCGTTGACGCGAATACTGATTCTAACGGGCAACAAAGAGTCAATATTAATTCTGCTAACGCACAACAGTTGAGACAAGTTCGATCTAATAATAATCAAACAGTATTTTCGCAAGCTGAGGCGAATGCAATTATCCAGAATCGTGAATCTAATGAATTTAAGGGAATCTCTGCACTGTTAGATGTTTCAGTTGTATCGGATCAAGTTTTTAATAATATAAGAAATCAAATCACTGTTCAAGATGCCTCTGTCCAGAATACCAGTTCTGGAAATTCCAATAATCAGTTTAGTGATGGAAATAATCAATTTGATGATGAAAGTAATCAGTTTAATGGTGGAAATAACCGAGGAGGTGGGGGTAATAATGGCAATGGCGGTAATCAAAGCTCACAGACTAATATTAATACTGCTGACTCGGAAGAACTCCAGGAACTTCAAGGAATTGATGAAGGAGTTGCCGAACGGATTATAGCACACCGCAATTCCCAAGGGTTCTTCCAAAACATTGATGCAATTAAAGAAGTGAAGTTAATGACAGTTCGAGAACTCGCTGGGATTGCTGATAAAATTACGGCAACAGAGGGACAAACTGTAAACGGATTAATCAACATAAATACTGCACCTTTAGAAATATTACAACTGTTACCAGGGATGGATCAAACAAAATCACAAGCAATTATTACTCGCCGTGAAGAGGAAACCCAAGAAGAACAAC
>JAPPMR010000330.1 GCA_028818995.1 Candidatus Poribacteria bacterium
ATCCTCGCCAGCGGCGGTGGGGTGTTTGTTCCCTGACGAACTGTAAACATATTTTCGGATTTTACTGTAAATACTGATCCTGACAACCGATAACTGATAACTGGTAACTGAACGCTATTTCACTGACTATTGATGGCTGACGTTTCCGAGAGCCAATTTGGACGAAAACCTTGACAAGTGGTCTCCATTTAGTATATAACATATTTAGGAAATATGATAAAGCAATGTGGGCAAGATACGCTCTATAACACCGCGCCTATTCTGCATCTCAATCTTCCTAACTAACATATACACCACAACCGTTAAGCTCTGTATGCCGCGCTTGAAGAAACAAGAAAACTAACCGGGACCGCTTTTTCCTAAGAGATATGCATACTACCGACTCACGTGCCTCGCAGGCAATCGCGAAACGCGCAGTGCTGATTGGCACTGTCCTGATTATCGCCAACAGCTACTGGATAGCATACGTCGAGATGATTTGGCATACCGCGCACCTGACAACGGTCGCGATGTCCGTCAATGTGATGTTCGGTATTATAGCGATGACGCTGCTGAACATGGGTGTGCGGCGTATCTTTCCACGCATCGCCTTACAACCGCGTGATCTACTTGTCATTTTTAGCATGCTCGCTGTGGGCAGTGCTTTTTCAGGACATGATTGTATTCCACGCTTAATGGGACTCATCCCGTACGCTTTCCGTTTCGCCACACCCGAAAACGATTGGGAAGCACTGCTCTTTCACTATCTCCCCGAATGGCTCGTGGTCAAGGATCCAAAAGCCGTCAACGATTTCTATGAAGGCGAGGTCAACTTTTTTACAGAGGGTTATGTTCAGCATTGGATTGTGCCGATCCTCTCTTGGTCGGTGGTCATTTTCCTACTAATGCTGATTTTTTTATGTTTGACCTCCATCATTCGCAAACAGTGGATTGAGAATGAAAAACTTGCGTATCCAATTATTCAGATTCCGCTTGAAATTACAACCAATCGGCGTATTTTCAGTAATCGCTTGCTCTGGATCGGTTTCGGGATAGCCATGGGCATCAACCTACTTAACGGACTACAGTTCTTCTATCCTATCCTCCCGGAGATTCCCGTCCGAAAGTACAACCTCAATATCTACTTTACACAGAAACCGTGGAACGCGATCGGAAGTATGCCCCTCCGATTCCATCCATATCTGATAGGTTTCTCTTTCATTCTGCCGCTGGACTTAGCGTTTTCGTGTACCTTCTTCTACTTGATGAAGAAGGCGCAGCTGCTCGCTGGAAGTGCGATGGGAATCGCTACGTTACCGGGTTACCCGTTTTTAGGGGAGCAAGGTGCGGGGGCATTACTTGCATTGCTTGCGATTGCGTGTTGGAACGCGCGAAAACACTTTGCATCCGTGCTGAGACAAGTGGTTCATCCAAATCGCGCAGAGTCCCAAACAGAGGCACTTTCACATCGTAGTGCCATCATTACGTTAGGTATATGTCTGATTCTATTAGCAGCTTTCTGTACTCACAACGGAATGACCCTCTGGGCGTTTGCAATTTTCATCAGTGTCTATCTCATGATTGTGGTTGGTTTAACCCGAATGCGTGCGGAATTAGGTCCGCCAATTCATGCGATCGGTTATCTGACACCGCAATACATGATAATTTCACTGCTTGGCACGCGACGTTTGCGGGCGGGAAATCTGACAATGCTCTCGTTGATGAATTGGCTAAGTGGTGCAAGTTATGCCTCCTTCCGCACGCATCCGATGCCGGATCAGCTCGAAGCATTTAAACTTGCAGAGCGGACTGGCATCCGAAATCGAACGATGTTTGGCGTGTTAGTCATCGCAAGCCTTGTCGGTATTCTATCAAGTCTAATCCTCTATCCGTATGCGATTTATAGCGAAGGTGTAGCAGCAGGCTCAGAACAGATCCACGCAGGTGGCGCGGATACATACAATTTTCTTTCGTCGTGGCTGGTGAATCCAAAGCCGACGGATTGGCTCGCGACTTCGGTGTTGGGATTAGCCTTCACAGCGAATTTAGGTATCATATTTCTGCGTTCACGTTTCGTGTGGTGTCCATTGCATCCAGCGGGGTATGTCATTGGTGTTGCGCCAGGAACAACAGATGTCATCTGGTTTCCCCTATTTCTTGCGATGGTAGCAAAGTGGCTCATTTTGAAACACGGCGGTATCAATGCATATCGGAAAGCGGTGCCGTTCTTCATCGGATTGGTTTTGGGTGAAGCGTTGATGGGATGTTTCTGGCCCCTGCTGAGCCTTGTACTGAGGTCAGCAGTGTATAGTTGGATTTAAGTTTTGCCGTGCTTGAATCACGCCGACTTTAATATCACTTTTTCTTGACATTCGGCGAATTCTATGCTATTATTTTAATATA
>JAPPMR010000954.1 GCA_028818995.1 Candidatus Poribacteria bacterium
GTCCTATCCAAAAATGCGGGTCTCTAAACATTACCTGAACCCAGAACTGTTCGTCTTCGTCGTTGATAGAGACAAGATGCGCGCCTTCCTTAATTGCCTTTTGTTGTGCATCATGCCATCCCTGGCATTGTATTTTTGCATAAGCGTGCGCATTTGCGGGGTTAATGATCCATACTATCTTCTCTGGTTGCCGTGGGATTGGTTGACGTACATTCTCATTGACAAAGACCTCATTAATAAAACGTCGTGCTTTCTCATCATTAAGTTTTTTAACGTCGGCATCGGGGCGCTTCGCAACAACTGGATTACCGTCAAGTTTTATCACAATATTCTCAGGGGACTCGTCTTTTTTGATAAGAAATGGACCTGCCCCTCCAGAAAATGTTTTATATTTCACGGAAAGTGTGTAATATCCCGGATCTTCTCTGTATTCTGCAAAGTAACCTTCAGCATCAGTGAAGCAACTTGTTCCATAGGACCCGCTGCCACCGCCAAACTCACCGCCTCGAAATCGCAAGGAGAGCCGGGCATCTGCATTAGCAAGAGGTGTGCCATCAGCATACAAAATTTGGGCACGGATTTTAAGGAGTTTCTTAACGGTAATTTTCACATTTTCAATGGTAGTTCCAGGCTTCAGACCGAATGTGAGACCTTGGAAAGGTCCAGGACCGTCTGTAATAAAAAAAGTTATCTTATTGAGCTGAATAGAGAGGATTTGCATTTCGGCCTTACTTCTCTCAAACCGCATCATTTCCATAGGAAGTTGATGTGCCATGTTCGGTTTATTTGGGTCAAACTTCTTAATCACATCTAACATTGCTGCCGGTATTGCATTTATTTGCACATATCCTGGTTGGATATTAGTGGTCTTGAAAGTGCCATCTGCTTCAGTTTTCACAAGCGCAGCGGGACGCGGCACACGTGGCTGCTTTTCTTCTTCTGGTTGTTCCTGAAAAAGGTGTGGAAGATCAGCAAACGGTCGAGGAAAACCGTTTATGAATTGCATAGATTGGATAGTGAACGTAAAACCGGATACCGGTTTTCCTTCATTATCCACAACTTTACCTGACAGTCCACTTGCTGCTTCTTCATTAGATTCTACAGGCACCTCTTGGGCAACAATATTAGTTACTGTGGTCAATAACAATATGAGCGCATATACTACAAACTTTCCTAAAGTGTAGATGTATTTCATGATTATACCTCCCTATGATGTAAAACGATCAGTGTTATTCAGTTTCTTTGTTAGGTGTTGGCGCGTCAATAACAAGATCCTTCTTTTCCAAGATTGCTCTTTTAGTTATATTGACAACAGGATTATCTGCTCGTACTTGTTGCCATTTCCCTGTATCTCCGATGAGGACAGTAAAAGTTTTGCTTGTGTTTTCGCCATTTTCAGATGATTCCTTAGGAGCAGAAAGTAGTTTTTGTTTATCCCAATTGGTGTAAGTCATTGGATCACCATTATCCCACTTCTTGGCACCCTGTTTTAGACCATCCGTAAATCCTATCCAATAGTTTTCTTTTCCATAGACATCAAGAAGCCATTGTTGTTCTGCTTTATCATTGATAGCAGCGAGATGTGCACCTTGGGCAGTTGCCACATCTATTGCTGCTTCAGGGGTTTCACAATTGATGACTTTGTAGGCATGTCGGTTAACAGGATTGACTGCCCATACACCCTCGGCACGAAGTTTCATAAGGACTTCCCTATGTCTTCTATTATGAGGTTTAGGGACAGGTGGGGCCTGCGCTCTCACGACATTTGGTTGCCGAGGCCTCAGGAAATTAGGCAACTTAGGTGCTTGTTGTTCTACCTCAAGGGTCAATGTTAGTCCGTCAAGTCGTTGTCCTTCTTCAAGCAATATTTCTTGTGATTCTGCGGATTGTCCCTGATATTCTACAGTGATAGTATAATAGGCAGGGGAGTCCACATATTTGGTAAACCTACCTTTTGCATCAAGATTTGTTGTACTGCTTCCACTACCAGTACCTCCATTCACATATCGCCTTTTTGTGCCGAGTCTAACACGCGTGTTCCGAAGCGGAGTGCCATTAGCCGTAAGCACTTGACCACGGATACGCATTCGAAGACGAACGGTAATCTTCACATCTTTTATATCTGTTTCCTCTTCAATCCCAAAAGGAAATCCACCGTGCCAACTGAACTGATGCGGGTGAATGTTGAAGGCGATCCCCTGCATTTCAATGCTGCGAATTTCATATTCTGAATTGCGTTCAGGATATAGTAATAATTGATTAACTGAAGGCGAAACAATGTTATCAATTGAGAAAGCACCAGTTGCATCTGTATTACTCGGTTGCGGAGGTGGGAACATAGGTTGATGCCTAAGCATACGGTGCCGGTCTGGGATAACG
>JAPPMR010000932.1 GCA_028818995.1 Candidatus Poribacteria bacterium
ATGTAGAAGAGAGAGTCGTTTTTCTATTCCCTGCCTACCCATGTGTGGGTATATATCATCAACCACGAGATGCACTAACTTAGGTGTGATTTCACCCTTAAGCGCATCTTCAATCTCGTTGGATGCCTCTTTAAGAATATCCTCTCTTGATGCAGGATCAGATTTTACCTGTTCCATGAATGAATTGAACTTGTTGCGAAGTTGCTCTAATTGACTCATAATATTCTCCTTCAGATTATCTGATAATTGTAAATGACCAAAGAATTCTTGATCTAAGCGTTCCTGGTCAGTTTGTAGACGTTTTCGCGCGCGTTGGAGTCGGCTCGTTATAGTATTCACCGATACTCCCATGACTTCACCAATCTCTTTCGTTGACATTTCGTCAAGATAGTAGAGTGTTACGACCTCGCGTTCGTTTTCTGGCAGTTTTTCCAAGAGTTGTTGGACAAGCTCATGGCAATACTCAGTTCTCTCTGTCATCCGTTGTTCCGACAGATGTTGTGTATAAGAGGATTCATCGATTTCTTGCGGATGTGTTTCTTCCAGCGACTGCATTATAGGCTTTTGCCTGCGTACCCAATCAATACAAAGTCGTTTTGCGATGACATGGAGCCATCCAGCAAATTGGTTAGGATTCTTAAGTGTCGGAAGTTTATTGTATGCCTTAAGGAAGGTGTCTTGCATAATTTCTTCAGCATAGTGAAAATCGTGAATCTTCCGCCACGCAAGGGCATGAATGCTCTCTTGGTATTTTTCGACCAAGATGCTAAAAGCAGCATCGTCGCCCGATAAGATTTTGCGAATCAGTTGAACATCGTCATCTCTTTCCACGAAACTTCTCTCCTATTGAAAACGGTTTATCCTTCTAAAATTAAATGACGAAAGTTTAAGAAGAAAACGTGCATCATGCGAGAAAAAAATGAAATTCAAAGAGGATATGTAGAATTTTGTCCAAAGTTACGTAAAAGCATATTTTTTTCGCTCTATACACATTTCGCCCCGCTGGGGCTATAAGACTGGAGAGATCACTTTTCTATACACATTTCGCCCCGCTGGGGCTACTATAAAGCAATCAAAACACACAATATGAATGTAAGAGGCGCAATGAATTGCACGACTACCAACGCGTTTCTTGTTAATGTGAGACTATCAATTAGAATGACAAAATAGAACAGTTAAACACTATACACTACGAATCAACACTAAATGTACACATTGCATTAGCGGGTCGGAAAACCGCATTTACCATTTCTGGATTGATTATCTCGGCATAAATTCATAAATTGACGGCTATGGGTAGAGCGTAGGCGAAACCCATAGCCGTCAATTTCCGGAGAATTAACTCCGAATGCAAGTATAATTTATCCTACTTCTGTCCCAGGACTTTCAGAAACTCTTTATCGTCCTTTACATCTTCAAATTCAGGTGTTTCCAGGAAGGCAGGATAGTACCTATCTTGATTCCAATAATTTAGCACATAGTCCGAAGCGAGTTTTAAGTAATGTAACGTCTTTTCACGATCCTTTTCAGTTGCCCAGATGCTTACAGCAAGCATGAAGTATGCATAATCGTTCTTATTCTGTAAATCAAGAGAGATTTGTAGATTGTGTTTTGCTTCCTCATACTTCTTCATCCACACCAGACAACAACCTACATCGTGAGCAGCCCAAATAAGATCATTAATATTCACAGGATAGCCTGCTTCATGCTTTTCCACTTCCAGTTCAATGAACCTTTGGAGATCAGCAAACACTTGATCAAAACGATCCCAGTTACCTTGTTTTCCGTATATCAAAAGTCTATTTGTTCTCACAGCCAACCAGAATCTGAAATAATGCTCCCAATCCTGGTCTTTGTTAGCGCGTTCCAACTTTTCAATACCAAGCAATGCCTCGTCAAAGCGGTCATTGCCTCGTAGCACTTCTGCACCTATTTGAAGGAAATCGCATCGTGAATAGTCACTCAATTCAGGCTTTTCAAGACGTTCAGATGCCTCATCAAAAAGTTGGAACCATTCATCAATACGCCCTTCTTCTTTCCAACATCCCGCGCTGGTGAGATTGGAAACAACTTCCAACACATATTTATCTGACATATTTTTGCATGTCCAACGGTAAAGACTTTTCTGTTCATCAATAGCCTCTGCGTTTCTATCCAGACAAGTTAGGCTATACACCAAGTGTTCATGTGCCCAGAAACGTTCCTCATCATTGGGTGCTATGTCTTGATACTTTCGGAGTAGCGAGATTCGTTTTTCCATACCGATTTTGCCATAATGAGCAAATATCTTATCCACTGCGAGGTGTGCCAACTCAGGTGTGATTTCACCCTTGAGTGTCTCTTCCACCCCGTCGTAGGCTTCCTTGAGGTATTCCTC
>JAPPMR010000853.1 GCA_028818995.1 Candidatus Poribacteria bacterium
ATCTTACGCCATCTAAAGATGCTGACAATGATGCGGACCCTACATTATGGTCATTGAGAGACAAAAAAAGAGAAGATGTGCGGATAGCTGCAGAAGTTAAAGTTGGAAAACCGAATCCAAATCAGGTTCGTCAACTTCAGAGATTAATTGAGAACGATACAGCAGATATTGTTATATTAGTTACACTTGAACCTGTTACCTCCGAAATGCGCAAAATCGCTGGCAATGTAGAAAAATTCAATTATAAAGGCCTCTCATTTCCACGACTTCAGTTCTGGCAAATTACGGACAAGTTTTTTGAAGATCCTGAATCAATCTATGACGAACTAAAAATACCTGGGAAGTTACGCTTTAAACCGACAAAGAAAGGCGATCGACTTTTTCCCGATATTCAATTTGATTCAGATATGAAGTGATTCTGACAACATCCTTACCTGTCTTCTTTGTCAATCCACTATTTTGTTATTTTATGAATCTCCGATTGACATCCAGTCGACGGTATGAATGCGCGTACTACTATGCGTTGTCTAAACCATAGTTTTAGGATTACAAGGATTATTAGGATAGAAATTCGTAACATCAGATCAAACGAAAGAGTTGTTGCTCTTAGATCATTTAAATGTTAAAAGACTCCTATCCTACAAATCCTTCAATCCTGCAAATCCTGGTTCAGACAAAATCCTGTAATCCTTCCAATCCCCTTGCACCTACCGCAGCGGGGTTTCTTATCCCATAAATCCTGGTTCATACAAAATCCCTGTGAAACGTGTCTTTTCTGGTATTTGCCATTCTCTTAATCTTGTGCTATAATAGGTTTCAGCATACATCTCACAGTTAAAGAGAAACAGCATGACGCATCGCGATTTAAAAAACGGAGAAATACTCCCCGACATTGAAAAGATTCTCATCATTCGCGCAGATGGTATTGGTGATTTGCTGAACTCAACCCCAGCAATCAGGTTGCTGCGCCAGAATTACTCATCAGCAGAAATTACGGTGTTAGCACGACCACTCAATGCATCTGTGCTAATCGGAAATCCTGATGTTGATAGGGTGATCGTGTTTGATCGTCAGGGAGAACATCGTAAATTATCGGAGCAACTCCAATTCTATCGCGCCCTACGTCGTGAAAAGTTTCACCTCGTCGTTGCGATGCAAACTGCTACATGGCCACATCTCATCGCTTTTCTGTCTGGTGCCTCTTATCGTTTAGGTCGCTATCAGAAACGGTTTAAGTCTACATTAACGCATACATGGCATGGCAAGTATCAAAAAGGCGAAACTCACGAAGTCGATAGAAACTTGGAATTAGTGCGGTTAATCTGTCAAGGTGAAGTCTCCCGACAACTTGTCTTAAATCTCTTGCCTGATGAAATTGCAAATGCTAAAGCACTCCTTACGTCTTTGAGTGTAGAGGATGGTACTTTTCTAATTGGCATTCATCCCGGTGGAAGTTCTTTTGATAAACGGTGGCCCGAAAATCAGTATGCTGAACTCGCTGACCGACTCGTCGACCATTACAACGCAACAGTCCTTCTTTTACACGGTCCCGATGAAGCAGAATTGACACACAACATCCAAGAAGTGATGCAGTCCGATGCTATCGACTACGCGCCAAAAACAATCCGGGAATTGGCAGCACTGCTTTCCCGTTGTGACTTAGTAGTGTGTAATGATTCTGGTCCGATGCATCTTGCTGCAGCACTGGATGTACCGACAGTAGCAATCTTCGGCCCAACCGATCATGTCGCATGGCGTCCGATGAGTGAAAACGCATCTGTCGTGAGGCGCGATATGCCATGCTGGCCCTGTAGTGCCCACAAATGCAAAATCGGATGGGAATGCACCAAAAAGCTCCCAGTTGAAATGGTCTGGGAATCCATAATCACTGGTAGACGTGCTAATCCCTCCGGGTAGGCGCGCTTTGCAAGCTCGCCTAATCTTTCTTGTAGGAGGGCTTTCTAAGCCAATTGGAAAATTGAGTTCCGTAGGAACGATATGTTTATAGAAAAAACGTTAACCTTTCTCTTGAGTTCCGTAGGAACGATATGTTTATAGAAGCTGACACCGTTTGCCATAGACATACCGCCTCTGTGAGGCTATACGTATCCAAAAAATAGAATTATAGAAAAATCCAAAAATATGTTCATATTTCAATGAACAACAATCTCCACACATTTGCGCTGGCGAGGCGGGGAATGCTTAAAGACGAATGCGCTTTTGGCATTCGTCATGATTCATACCCGGTGAATACCAAAAAGGTATTCATACCGTTGATTTATGGATAATTCTAATTTTTCCCGGTAGGCGCGTTTTGATGAAGATTAAAAAATAAATTGGGTAATTTGGCGAGGTTAGGAAACCTCGCCAGC
>JAPPMR010000238.1 GCA_028818995.1 Candidatus Poribacteria bacterium
TTTTTTTTTGGTGGGGTTTACCAAAGCTACACCCTAATTTGCAAAAACTTGTCGGTGTCGCTGCGCCATACCCGACCTACGATGTAACTTTAGTAACATTCATCAACTGAAAACACTTAAAACTAAGTAACCCTACAGAAATGATATATACCCTTTCATTTACTATAAAAAAACCTTTTTCAGAATCTTTAATGAAAAAATCAAAAGTTATAGTATTGCTTTTTTGTTTTCTTATTATTACACGTGTATCTGCAAATCCGCTACCACAATTCACTGAAATCACTCAAGCTGCGGGAATAGGCTTTATCCATAATAACGGCGCATTTGGAAAAAAGTATCTACCTGAAACAATGGGCTCCGGTTGTGCGTTCTTTGACTACAATGCAGATGGGTGGCAAGACATTCTTCTCGTTAATGGAAAGGATTGGGAGGGACATCCAACTAAAAAGCGGCAAACGCTTGCACTATACCAAAATAATAGCGATGGCACTTTTGCCGATGTCACCGAAGCAGCAGGCTTAGATATACCTTTGTACGGTATGGGCGTTGCAATAGCAGATTACGATAACGACGGAGATGATGACATCTATCTAAGTTGTCTCAATGCTGACCGACTTTTCCAAAATAATGGGAATGGCACTTTTACAGATGTTACGAAAGACGCTGGTATTGACAATCCTGGCTTCGGAACAAGTTGTGCTTGGTTCGATTACAATCTGGATGGACTTCTCGACATCTATGTTGCAAATTACGTTGAATGGAGCATAGAAACGGACATTTTTTGCACACTTGATGGTAAAAACAAATCTTACTGTACTCCTGAATCGTATACTGGTCAAGCAAGCAAACTCTTTGAAAATCGCGGTAACGGCACATTTGTAGATGTTTCACGTGTCTCAGGAATAAGCGATCCATCCAGTAAATCTTTAGGTGTTTGCATCTTTGATTATAATCAAGATGGACTCCCCGATATTTTTGAAGCAAATGATACGCAACCTAATAAACTCTATGAAAACAATGGTGATGGTACTTTCATTGAAGTTGGGATGTTAGCAGGCGTGGCATATAACGAAAGTGGGGTTGCCACTGGTGCAATGGGTGTTGATGCCGCTGATTATAACCGTAGTGGTAAAGAAAGTATCATTGTTGGGAATTTTTCTAATGAAATGTTGAATCTTTACCATAACGAAGGTGATTTTTTTATGGACGACGCGCCTATTGCACAACTCGGAAATGCAAGTTTATTGACACTGACCTTCGGTTGTTTCTTCTTCGATTTTGACCTGGATGGAAACGTCGACATTTTTACTGCAAATGGACATGTGGAAACAGACATCAATATTGTCCAGAGCGAAGTTACCTACGCACAAAAGCCACACCTATTTCGGAATATATCTGATGGCAAGTTTGCTGATGTGCTGCATAAGGTAGGACCAGATTTGGCAAAACCGATTGTTGGACGGGGAACAGCCTACGGGGACATAGACAATGACGGGGATTTAGATGTCCTCATTACCACATCTAATGGATGGGCACATCTATACCGTAATGAAGACGGTAACCGTAACAACTGGATTAAGATAAAACTTCTGGGACAATTGAGCAATCGTAACGGAATTGGCGCACGCATCCAAATTACTTCGGCTATTGGCACACAAACCCGAACTGTTAAAACCGGTTCAAGTTATTGCTCCCAAAGCGAACTGACTGCAATCTTTGGTATAAAAAATGATGAAAATATTGAAACTATTGAGGTGTTCTGGCCTAGCGGAAAAATCAACAAAATTGAGGATGTCAAACCGAATCAGTTAATTCCTATTAAAGAGAGATTGTAAAGAAACTTGACGCGTTAATCACTTCTCATGAGAAGCATTACAAATCAAAGATAACTTGTGCTTCCCAAACACCATTAGGGTTTTGAATAACATATAATTGATGATAGGTTACAGCCTTTATTTCGGTATAAACGACATGTTTGTCGAAATTTGTGGGTTCGCCATACACCTGAGCAGAAAATTCTGTCGTTTCAATATGTTGAATATCCGACCGCTTAAAGAAAATCTCATCAGTTTCGTGCCTAAAGACTAACTCGTCTAACCACTTAACGAATAGCATTTCAACAGAATCAGCCGCTATGTCAACGTCAATTGATGACGTTTCATCAATTGTGTCCACAACAGCAATCATTTCAAACAACCCTTGTGCAGCATTATTAAAGAGAGATTTTAATGTATTCCCCCTAACACGCATTCCAGCATCCGCAGTATGTTCTATATATTCAAAAGGTTTCATAGTTTTTTAGCGAGCAAACGTTACCTTATACCAATTCTAATAAATACTCTCTCATTAAGAGATTCAACTGTTATTGTCTG
>JAPPMR010000515.1 GCA_028818995.1 Candidatus Poribacteria bacterium
GGAGAAGGATATGATGAGCAACATCAGTTCAACCTCCGTGCAATTTACGCAATAGAGAATATCGCTGACGTAGGTGTGTCGTTTCAATACGGGTTACTCAAAGCAACGAATGTCGGGGACGATGAGAACGGAAGCCACTACGCGTTTTCCGCACACATGAAAAACTCGTATGCCAACTTTACGCTCTTTTCACAGTTCTCCTATTACGACCATATTATAGCTGACGAAACGCCTTGGGGCAACGGTGATACAATTCTCATGGGAGCTTACGATTACGCATCCCCCGTTGCATCTAACGGAATGATACCAGCTGTATCGCTGCGATACAACGGCATTAATGCATCAGGTATCTCATGGCTTGACAGTGTCACACCTTATGTGGAATGGAGTTCTATCATAAAAACAGCTGAGGATTATAACCCGAGTACGCTTTTAACAATCGGGGCAAGTTGGACGTTATTCGGTTGAGTTTATGTCTATAGTGATTTTGCAATCTCTGATGGTAACCCCTTTGTTGGGAACGATGGTGCTGGTGATCTCGCTGCAAACGAAGATTCCGATGATAAGAAGCAGAATTATAGACTAAACCTTAACTTCGGTTATTATTTCTAATCAGTTACGTCATCCTAAGGCGGACGCGTTTTGTTAGCGCGTCCACCTCTCTAAAAGGAGAATATTGAAATGAACGAAGAAGGAAAACAACCCCAACAGATGCCACACCAAATTGATGAAGGTAGGTACAAGAAACTATTCGGTTTTGAAATTTACCTAACTCCTGTATTCGTAATTTCCAGTATCACTATTGTCGCTTTTATTGTTGGTTCACTTATCTTTCAAGAACAAGCGACAACACTCTTCGGGAATGTCCGAGTCTGGCTAACCACAAACCTTGATTGGTTGTTCATGAGCACAGCTAATCTCGTCTTTCTTTTTTGTTTTCTTGTCGCACTTTCCCCACTTGGTAAAATTCGGTTAGGGGGCGCGGATTCGAAACCTGAATACTCTTACTTAACTTGGCTTGCAATGCTTTTTGCAGCAGGTATTGGTATCGGACTTCTGTTCTTCGGCGTGTTAGAACCGGTCACTTACTATCAGACTCCACCACTCGGCGTAGAAACGGTTTACGACACAGAGACGGTCTACAACGCTGAAAATGCTCCTGACATTGAAGACCCCAAAGTTCAAGCGGCGGCTTCTTTAGGTATAGCATCTACGGTTTTCCACTGGGGTTTACAAGGGTGGGCTATCTACGGTGTTGTTGGACTCGCTCTTGCATTTTACGCTTACAACCGTGGATTACCTCTCCTCATTCGCTCCGCGTTTTATCCCATATTCGGTGATCGGATTTGGGGATGGACTGGACACATCATTGATACATTCGCCATATTTGCGGGTATTTTCGGGTTGGCAACCTCCCTCGGTTTAGGAGTGCAACAGGTAACTTCTGGCCTTGACTATCTATTTGGAATACCTGCAAACGCCTTTTCCATGATAGCCCTCATTGTTGTGATTACAGCTATTGCTCTGATATCAGTGATGACAGGAATTAATGTAGGTATCAAGCGTCTGAGCCAATTCAATATCGTTCTTGCATTTATATTGCTGGTAACTGTTTTCATTCTCGGTCCTACAGGTTACATTTTCCGAAATATTTTCACTGGACTTGGGACCTATGTCATGAAAATTGTGCCGCTTAGTAACTGGGTTGGACGTGAAGACACTGGTTTCCTCCACGGGTGGACAACCTTCTATTGGGCATGGTGGATCGCTTGGGCTCCATTCATCGGTACTTTTATTGCGCGTATTTCAAAAGGACGTACAGTTCGTGAATTTGTCATTTTTGTGCTTCTTCTACCGACGCTATTGTGTCTGCTCTGGTTTAGTGCCTTTGGCGGTACTGCTCTGCACCAATTCTTTACTGAAGGCACAACCGAGGTAACCGAGATAGTTGAGGCGTATAAACCGGAACTCGCTCTGTATGCAATGTTTAAAGGGCTGCCTTGGGCAACGATGTTATCCTGTGTTGGAATGTTGTTGACGATTATCTTTTTCGTAACCTCATCCGACTCTGGTTCTCTAATTATTGACATCATTGCAGCCGGTGGAAAGGTTGACGCACCGATACCTCAGCGTGTGTTCTGGTGTACCGCAGAGGGTTTAGTCGCTATTGCACTGCTACTTGGCGGGGGACTGGAGTCGTTAAAAGCTGCATCGCTCGCCACAGGCTTTCCCTTTGCAATTGTGCTGTTGGGAATGGGTGCTTGTGTCTTGGTTGGACTAATTAAAGAAAGACGCGAATCCCAATCTGAAGATAGGAATTTGATGAGATAATTTGTTATATAAATGTCTTATAGGTGTCGAATGCTATGC
>JAPPMR010000881.1 GCA_028818995.1 Candidatus Poribacteria bacterium
ACGCTGCATCCGGCAAAATCCCCCAAAATACGTAAATGATTGCAATACCATGAACGATAGCAATCCGCTGCACTGGTCATTTGACTACAATTACGGTGCGCAAAATCCCCAATTTGCACAGGAATTAATCAAAACACTTCGTGGATATGACCCAGAGATTGGCACGCGTGGCACACAAAAAGCGCAAACTGTCACCCACGTTTACGATATTCTGCCGAACTATTGGCGCGGCTATAGTAGAGGGGGTACTAAGGAAGAACTAAGCATCGGGACAGCCATCGTTGAACGGAGCAAGAACGACAATAATCACTGGAGTTATTTTGTTCAATACGAGAATACAACAAGCGGTGAGAATCTGGAGATTAAGTTTTCTTGTAGCGATGAAGATTACCGTCCACTCACAGGGAATTGGAGTGTTGATGCCCGAAACAGTGGCGACGATACATATTCCCGATTGTTATGCGAGGGCTATCTCGCCTTAGATTCAGAGATTCGGCTGCGCATTAATGACGCTGAAATCAGAACTGGAACAGTGGACACATCTGTCAAACTGACGTGCAATTGGGCACTCTTCGATGTGATTCCTGCACTTGCGCAAACAATTCAAGCATCGGGCGATGGGATCGATATTGCTGTGCTCGAAGACTTAGAACAACTTCGACCCAAAAGCAGAGTCGGTTTTCTTGAGTCAATACAGACTCCACTTCCACTCGACGGTTATTATCTCTACGGCACTGGACTTTTGCCCTCGTATTGGTGGCTTGATGCTCACGGGAACATCGCTATCGCTTCGACTTTCTTCGAGACGTTGGTACTCAGAGAGAAGATGGAGGACCGTTGATGAATAAACGTCCTAACATTCTCTTTATTAACACTGACCAACACTCGTGGGATGCGATCTCGGCTTACGGAAACCCGTATCTTCGTACGCCTAATATTGATGAACTCCATCGGAATGGAACCTCTTTTCGCAGGTCATTCTGCACGGATCCAGTGTGCGCCGCGGCCCGCTCCAGTTGGGCGACAGGTTTATACACCTCTGAAACAGGTGTACCCTTCAACGGTGGGTATTTGCATCCAGAAATTCCTGATCTTGGGCAGTGCCTCAACGCAGGCGGCTATAGAGCATTCCATTGTGGCAAGTGGCATGTTCCAGGGCGAAATGTCCGCGAGAGTTTTCAAACGCTTTATTACGGGAAAACCGATATTGGGGCAGGCGGCGCAGCATACTACGATTCAGCATCTACGCATGCGGTTGCTGATTTCTTGACAAATTACGATAGCGACGAACCGTTTTACCTACAGATCGGGTATGTCGATCCACATGATGTATGCGAATATTTACACAACCATGAGGAAAAACGTATCCCAAATCCCCTGGAACGGGAAATTGTTTCGGAAGACGATTTGCCGCCGCCCCCCGAAAACTTCGACTATGATGAACGGGAAACGGTGCTACACCGCGTCTGCCGAAGGGTTGACGACGCGCTTATCCACGCTGCTATCCTTAAAGGGGTCCGTAATTGGGATGAGCTTCACTGGCGTTACTTGAGATGGAACTATTACCGATTCATTGAAAAGGTTGACGCAGAGATTGGGAGGGTGCTTGCACTACTGCGGGAGACATCTTTACACCACAACACACTCATCATCTTTAGCGCGGACCACGGTGAAGCGTGTGGGAGTCATCAGATGTTTCAGAAGTTCACGCTCTACGAGGAGAGTGTGAGAGTACCTTTTATCGTGGCGTGTTTAGGAGATGGGATTTCTATAGAAAAAGATCGGTTTGATGAAACGCATTTCGTTTCCGGTGTAGATCTATTCCCAACCGTCTGTGATTACGCTGGTATTGACGTACCCGAAGGGATACAAGGCGTGAGTGTTCGTCCACTTGCTGAAGCGAAAGATGTCCCTTGGCGGGATTGTGCTTACATAGAAAGTAACTATTGGGGACGTGCAATCGTTACTGAGGAGTACAAATACGTTACAGAATATAAACCAAAAGCGGTAGAGGGTTTCTCACCGCCCGGACCGGATGCTGAACAACTTGGGCTTTCGCAGCTATTTGATCGACATGATGACCCGGGTGAGACAAAAAACCTTGCAGAGGACGCAGCCTATAGCGAGGTCGTGAACACGTGCCGAGATAAACTACTCGCTCAAGAGGCTCAACTCCATCGCCAGCAAATTGTGCATCCAAGCCCGAAACGCGTCATATCAAATTGGGGGGAGCGGTTACGGGCATATTGGGAGCACGGTAGATAGGAAATAAATTCGGTAGCACAAATCTAAAAAATTAGGACTTTGGAAAAAATGAATATATTTTCAAAACGCTTAAATCGGCTTCCGCCATACATGTTCGGTAA
>JAPPMR010000648.1 GCA_028818995.1 Candidatus Poribacteria bacterium
TAACTTTTTATTTATTTAGGGGTTTAAGCATTCCCTGAAACTGCAAACGACCCTGATGCAGGACCTAACACAAGTGATAGATTTCTTGAATTTTGGAATCTTGTGTTTATTCAATTCAATCGGGACCAGAATGGAAAACTTGATCCCCTTCCTGCCACTCATGTAGACACAGGTATGGGGTTTGAGAGAATCACCTCTATACTGCAAGATGTTGATTCTAACTACAAAACAGACCTATTTACGCCGCTTCTGGATACGATTTCGGATATGACAGAGACCGTCTACTCACACGACATCAATGGGCTGCCACATAGGGTAATCGCTGACCATATCCGTTGTTTGACATTTGCCATTGGAGATGGTGTGATGCCGTCTAACGATGGGCGGGGATATGTAATTCGCAGAATTTTGCGGCGCGCTGTGTTATATGGCAAAAAGCTGGATATGGACGAACCGTTCATTTATCGCCTCGTTGATAAAGTTGTAGAGTTGTTGGGTGATGTTTTTCCTGATGTCTTACCACGACGTGAATTTATTACACGTACTATCCAGGCTGAGGAGAATCGGTTTCATCAAACGCTGGCACGTGGGTTAGAGATGCTTGGACAGTCAATTGACACCCTCAAAGCGGAAGGGGAAACAAAACTTGATGGAAAACGTGCATTTGAGTTATACGATACATTCGGATTTCCACTTGATCTAACACAACTTTTGACACGCGAAGAAGGTTTCACAGTAGACGAAGTTGGTTTTGAAGATAGCATGGAGGAGCAACGCGCCCGGGGACGCGCTGCATGGCAGGAAGCAGGTAGTGGCGCAAAAGATGATGAAATCGCTGTTTACGCAGAAGTCCTAAAAGAAACTGGTAGCACAGAATTCATTGGATATACTCAACATACTGTTGATGCAGAAATTGTGGCATTGATTGCTGGCACGGAATCTGTTGCACGGGCAAAACAAGATCAAGAGGTATCTGTCCTTCTCAATCGCACGCCATTTTACGGAGAATCGGGTGGACAAGTTGGTGATGTCGGAGTGCTTGAAAGTTCTGACGCGAAACTTGCTGTGCTTGACACGATAAAACCTTCTCCCGATCTGTTTGTTCATAAGTGTAAGGTTGTTGAAGGTGAGATTACCCCCTTTACGAAAGTTAAGGCACAGATTAACATTGACCGTCGTAACGCTATAGCAGTGAGCCACACCGCTACGCATCTGCTGCATAGCGGATTACGAAACATTCTCGGAACACACGTCGCACAAGCAGGATCGCTCGTTCAAGCAGGAAGATTGCGGTTTGATTTTAACCATTATGAGGCTGTGTCATCGGAGCAACTCCGTGAAATTGAAACCTTTGTCAACGAGAAGATTCGTGAAAATGATATACTTGAGATCGGTGAAATGTCGTTGGATAAAGCAAAAGAAAGAGGCGCTTTAGCCTTCTTCGGCGACAAATATGGCGACGTTGTTCGTGTGGTGAAAGCAGGTAAATATAGCGTAGAGTTATGCGGAGGAACACATGTTGATGCAACAGGCGAATTAGGTTATGTCAAATTGATGAGTGAAAGCAGTATCGCCGCGGGTGTGCGTCGTGTTGAAGCACTCACGGGTAGTGCTGCAGTTACAACAATTCAGGATGATGAAGCGCTGCTTTCTGATGTGGCCAGTTTGCTGAAAACGCCAAAAACTGGTTTGTCTGAAAGAATTGAACAACTGCTGCTGGAACAACGTGAATTAGAGCAGCAAATTCAACAACTGAAGAGCCAGAACGCACTTTCGAACATTGACACCTTAGTTGATGGTGCAACACTCGTTGAGGGAGTAAAGGTTGTCGCTTCGCGGATAGACAAAACTGATAGGGATAGTTTGCGACAGATGGTAGACGCGCTTAAAAATCAAATGGAATCGGGTGTCGTGGCTCTTGCATCAGTTACAGGAGATGACGCTGCGTTTATTGTTGGTGTAACGTCTGACCTTGTAAAGGACCAAGGTTTGCATGCTGGCAAACTCATACAAGCGATTACCGAAATTGCCGATGGGCGCGGTGGTGGTCGTCCGGAATTGGCGCAGGGCGGCGGGCGAAACCTTGGGAAAGTGGACGCAGCTATTGCTGCAACCACTCAAATTATAGAAAGCCAACTACAGGCATAAAAGAAAATAGCGTTTGAAAATTCGTATTTTTCCTTGTTGTGTACGTGTTCAAACGCACAAAAAAGGAATACATATATGGCAGAGTGGGATGTAATTCTTTCATTTTTTTGGAAAGGCAGTCTTGGTGTAGCACTAATTGCTTTAGCCGTTTTATTTGTGTACTTATGCAGAACGCTCGGCAGTTTAAGAAATTCTCTGAATAGTATTCAGAAC
>JAPPMR010000143.1 GCA_028818995.1 Candidatus Poribacteria bacterium
GCCAGATTCAAAAGATTACTCGAACACTCCTCAATTCAGGCGTAAAAGAGGTTGTTATTATAGGGAAAGTCGAAAAAAATATTCTCCTTCGTCCATTTCAAATTGATACCACCATCATTAAAATCTTAGTACAGAATCGACGCGAAAAACCTACCGCAATTGTCAACGCAGCACTCAATTACCTTGAATCTGCTGGACTTACTATCCTCACCCAAGACCGCTATCTGCACCACCTTCTTCCACAACCCAACGTCTTAACAACTCGACAACCAACAGCAAGTCAATGGGCGGATATTGAACTCGGTATTAGCACCGCCCGCCAAATAGCAAACATGGATATAGGACAAACGGTTGTCGTTAAAAATCAGATTGTGCTTGCTATGGAAGCCATTGAAGGAACGGATGCAACTATTCAGAGAGGTGGGAACTTAGGAAGGAAAGGAGTTGTTGTGTCAAAAGCGGCTGCCGAGAATCATGATTTTCGTATTGATGTGCCGACAGTGGGAATGCAAACATTAGAGGTGTTACATCAAGTCAAAGCAGGTGTATTGGCAGTGGAGGCACGACGAACCTTTGTTATGGATGCCGATGTGCTCGTTCAGCAAGCCGACCAGTGGAAGATCGCAATCGTTGCTGTGGAATGATAAAAAATAGCCATCAGCCATCAGGTGTCAGCATTTGGATGGAAGGATGGATGCCCTAATCTTTCAGTCTTCCAACCTTCCGTTCCGAGAGCCGATTTACTGATAGCCGATAGCCCTTCTAAAGACGCTGGTTATGCCGCCGCGTCTATTGCAGATGTTATCTGATCTGCCGTTGGAAACTGTCCGGTCTCTAACTTTGAGTAGAGCAATGTCCCGTTTAGTGAAACTTCAAAAGCCCCACCACTACCAGGAATCAGATCGACTGTCTTAACCGCCGTACCATACTTCTGTCTCAAGGCATCTGCCAAACTGGCTGCCCGTGGTTGGTAGTTTCAAGCGGTGCAGTATTCAATTCTCACTTCCATGGGGTATTATCCCTCCTCATTTAAATTTCGAGTGAATTCAATCGTTGCTCATAAAATTTTACCATAAACAGCAGTAAATTGCAAGTTTTTTCGCGTCTTGTATAAGAATCGCTCAAGCAGACATACTTTTGGCACGAATCTTGCTATACTTAGTGCAGATACTCGTTCGGTCTGCAGAAACGGAATTGTAAAGTATACGCCACCGTTGTGTTGGACACGGTTTACCGACGGGAAGTTAGGATATAGGTGTTTAAATTATGAACAAGGCTATCCAATTTCTGAACAAATCTATATTTTTATCCATCTGCGTTCACCTGATAGGTGCTGCGATTGCATCGTTGTCTATCGTTGGAAGTCCAGATAAATACGGTGATACCTTTGTTGCGGAGTTTATCTCACTTCCGAAGACGAAAGCGGTGCTCACACCCCGTCGGCTCAAGATGCCGGAATTAACGCAGCCGGATATGCTTCGTTCACAACCACCACGTATCCAGACGATCGCGAAAATTCCGCACGTCTCACAAAACGAAACGCAATTCGTCGCTGATACGCTCCCAGTTTCTGTTGTTCACCAGACAACCTTCACAGAAATTAGTCCTGGGAGTGAAAATGCACTCCAGCACCGTTTACCTCCACGTCCAGCGGCCCGCGGTTCACAACCAACACGCTTCGCTCCTAAACGGGTATCACGCCCGGAATGGACATCAACACGAACGATTATTGCGAGTGTACATACCACAGAACTTCCATCAGTTTCGGTAGATTTGAATGAACCGACGCAAAACGCTCAATTCTCTCACAAAGTGGACCCTATATATCCGGAATCTGCTCGGCTTTCCCACAAACAGGGTCTCGTTGTGCTCGAAGCGACAATAGGTGTAGATGGTATAGCGAGAAACATCAAAGTTGTTAAAGTGACTGAAATTAGTGGATTAGGGTGTGAAGAAGCGGCAATCACGGCACTCAAAGCGTCCCAATTCGTGCCAGCGAAACGGGGCAGCGTAGTTATCAGTCAACGTCTCCGTATTCCCTATCGTTTCAAGTTTAAAAGTTAGATGTCCGCACGATGATTCCCGATCTAACATCACCAACCCCGCTCGCGCTTCCCTTTAGTGTCAGAAGAAAAAAGGCTTGCGCTCTCCACCTATTCCCTCTATAATCTTTTCCACTGAACGTAAAGAAGCCAAGATTGATAAAGGGTCGCAATTCACGGATTGCGTCTACCATTTTCAAGGAGACCAAACACTATGGATATTGGACTTAATAACAAAGTGGCTGTGATTACGGGCGGAGCTACAGGGATTGGCGCAGCAACAGCAATTGAATATGCTAAAGCGGGAGCGAAAGT
>JAPPMR010000215.1 GCA_028818995.1 Candidatus Poribacteria bacterium
AATTGTACCCGAACAGTGATTCGGAAAAAATTAAATAAACTGGTAAAGCCTTCCGATGCACTGAATCGGTTTGCGAAAACCGTTCTTACCAAAGTGCCTAAAGTAGTTGCGTTTTCTGAAAATTATCCTTCTGACATTACCGTTGATTTTCCAGAGGACATGGATGCAAGGAACATTAAGTATGCGGAAGGTCATTTCGATCTCGCGGTAACCTCTCCGCCTTATGTCAATGCCGTTGACTACCCGAGAACCCACCAATTGGAGATGTACTGGCTCGGTTTTGCACAGGATTCGCTAACTGCTTTGAAAAAACAAAATGTTGGCACGGAGAGTGTTTCTGCAAGCCATTACAAAAATCGACATGAAATCGGCGTGCCTGAGGCGGACAAGGCTATGGCTAAGATATTTGAAGTGGATCCGAGACGTGCGTTTATCGCCTTTAAATACCTTGATGATATGCGAAAAAACCTTACTGAAGTCTACAAAGTTTTGCGCAAAGGCGGCAGATATATTGTCGTCGTGGGGAATAACCGTATTCGCGGACAGTTATTTGAGAATTGGAAGTACCTCATGCCGATTGCTGAAAAAATCGGATTTGAAGTAGAAACCTATTTCGGTTCGGAGATTATCAAACATTTTATTAAGGTGCCGAGAGAGGAACGTATCAATACCGATTGGACTTTAGTTCTCAAAAAAATAGATGGACATGGTTACCCCTAACTTACGCAAACACGCTAAAGACCTTCTGGAACATGCTAAACGGGCTGTGGAAATCGCCATTGAACAAGACGAACAGACTGCTATTGACTGGTTGGAATCTGCTTGACAGGTGACAGATGCTTAGCGTGTGTATCTTCAATCACCAAACGACTCTTAAGCGCGTTCAACAGAGAGCTGAACGTATCTAATAATTGTGTAGCATCCTCATTAGAGAGCATATTTAAAAGCATTTCGGTATCAATACCAGTTCGTTTACAAAGTTCAATAACTCCACCTTGAGATTCTATAAAGACCCGAAGCTCCTTTAGGAAGAAGGGCAGATCGCCATCAGCAAGGTATTCCTCCAACGTCAATTCGAGATAGTCAATCGCTGACTCCTGATCATTAGCAAGTCTTCTAATTTGATACTCGCGCCAGTTCCCCATTTCTCTCATTGATGTGTCTCCTCATATTCTCGCCAATAGGCCTTCGCGAGTTCAATATCCCGCTGCTGTGATGCCTTGTCTCCACCACAAAGCAGAAGGACGAGTGTGTTTTCAATTTGACGGAAATAGATGCGATATCCTGGTCCAAAGTGTAGACGCAATTCAAAGATGCCTCCACCAACAGATTTGCAATCACCAAAATTGCCATCTTCAAGCCTCGCAAGCCGTTTATCGATTTTCTGTTGCGTTATTTTATCTCGAATGGACTCAAACCACTCAGTGTAAGGTTGTCTACCATTTGGACCGCGGTAGTATTGTATTTTTATGAGTTGTCCGTCTCTATTGACAATCGGTCCATACCCGCTCTGCAATGATAAATAAACAGTTCGTTAATTGGTAATTATACTTCATTTTCTATTGGAAACGCAAGGTCTATTTGCAATTTCGGAATTGCACAGATAATTGTAGTTGACATGCTTACGCTTTTCCTATAAAATATATCCTATACAACTTACAGATGCGTTTTGACAACTGCCGATTGATTTGGAGAGGAGATCATAACATAAAATGGCTAATAACGTTTTTCCACCAGCAGAAACTGCCTATCCCATAGAGAATGCGCACGTCAACAGTTTAGAGACCTATCAAGCACAATACGCCGAATCTATTCAAGATCCGGAGGCATTTTGGGCAACGGTCGCGGAACGATTGACGTGGTATCAGAAATGGAATACGGTCCACGATTACGATTTCGTCAATGCTGAGATTAAATGGTTCGAAGGCGGCACACTGAACGCTTGCTATAATTGCCTCGACCGACATATAGAAGCCGGGCACGGGGATGCAACCGCCATTATCTGGGAAGGGAACGCTCCATCTGAGGATAAAACCTTCAGCTACAGTGAACTCCTTGCTGAGGTCAAAAAGTTTGCCAATGTCTTGAAAGCACAAGGTATTGAAAAAGGCGATCGCGTCTGTATCTATTTGCAGATGGTGCCGGAGTTGGCAATCGCGATGTTAGCGTGTGCAAGGATTGGTGCTGTGCATTCTATCGTCTTCGGCGCATTTTCAGCGGAATCCCTCCGAGACAGGATTAACGACTCGGAATGTAAACTGTTGATTACGCAGGACACCGCAATGCGGGGGCCCCGTAGCGATATACCGATGAAGGCAAACGCAGATGCCGCTGTGGCAGAATGCCCCTCTA
>JAPPMR010000839.1 GCA_028818995.1 Candidatus Poribacteria bacterium
GAAAAAGACCTGCCATCATCAAATTGTTTGGCAACAACTTGTCCTTCTCGAATGATATATCCGTACCTCCCCTCGTCATAAATGAACACACCCGCCAAGCCTTCTGAAAAATCCTCAGCATCGTCAAATTGCGGCTTGATAACATATTTTATCTCCCCCTGTTCCGCATCCGAACTTGAAAATAGCAGTATTGAGAAAATTAAGATGTATAATATCTTGTTCATTGCTGTACCTTCCTTTTATTAAAAGCAACCACAGATAAACACCGATGAACACGGATTTGTGATTCCCGAACGCACAAGAACGCTCAGTTGCCCATCTTCGAATACATTGAAAGGTGGTATAATCCGCATTACAGGCATGCTTCAATCGCCTACCACGCGCTAATGGCTACGAAGCCTGTGCCGTAATGATTCTATACGGCAAGTTGCATCAAACACAGGCTTGATATCCGAGCTCTAAACACGCCGCCCCAACGGGGAACGCCACTTGAATTTAAGTCAAAGAATCATAGATAAGCTTAGACAAGCGGGGATGCGCTTCGGCCGCCTCAATGATATCATCCCAAAGCACGGGAGGACTCTGAATTAAAGTATCCTGTTTAATAATTCTTTGTCAATTGAGTTGTCCCGGATCAGCGTCAGGCACGTTAGCCTTTTTCATCTTTCTTAAGAACTCTTCAGCGATGAGACCGTAGCCGATAGTGGTTGGATGGAAGCAATCGAGGCTGAAAAGTCCACCATTTTTACGTCGGTTATTGCACGTCTCAAAACGGAGCACACTTGGTGTTGGTTTAAGGTTATCATCAAGAAGGGGGTGATTAGAACAGCCTTTCTCGGTAAAGAACTGCTGGAGTGGATCGCGTGAAATTTTAAATTCTTTATTCCGTTTGAAAGCAAGATCATCAAGCAATTGACAGATGTCAACAATATGCCAGTTATTTGAATCATTGTTCTGTTCTTCGATAACCTTTTTTATTATACAGTTAAAGGCATCAATTCTCTGATCGATATTTTGGACATCCGATCCAGTTAGATGTCGGTCCCTTGTGCTGAAATTACTTTTATTTACAAAGAAGGGTCCGTAATATTCGAAGTATTGCTTTTCGTTGTTATTACCTTCTTGTCTTGAAATTGCCTGTGTAATCGGTGGAATCGTCACATGAGGTACAGTGCCTACGAACACTTTTGTATCTTCCGAGATTGCCCCTGAAATCTGCTGTACCATTTTTTTATAATCAGCTTCAAAGACCTCGGTGCTTGTGAGGTTATAATTGGCTCTCCGTTGTTCAGGATCTTCAGATACCTCTCCTTCTTCACATTTCATGTCTTTTATCTCAAGATCTCTAACTGTTCCTAGGCAATCGTTGGCTCCCAAAAACAGGATAAGATTTTCCACTTCTCCCTCATTTTCATTAAGGTATTTCAAGTTGTCAATCTGTGTCCAGCTTTCCCGATCAGAGTCTTGTTTCGGATTAAGCACACGTTGGGCTGTTCGATACATTGGCGCAGATGGAAGACCGAGGAAATCGTCTTTGATCCAACCATCTTTTCTCTCGATCTGATCGCAACAATATTTAGAATGGACCTTGAAACTATCAGCTACCCGGAAACCTAACACGGCCAAATTATGGTAAACACCGCCATAAGAGGCAGGCCTTGAGCCAGCTCCCCGTTCGTATAAGTCTTCAATGTCATCAAGACGATCTGCTAAGAGAAATGGCAGTTCAAAAATCCATTCACTCGAGTTAATCTCATTACCAAGTTCCTGACGCAGGGAGCGAAGTAACCACTCAATATTCAGGGGCAGTCCGCTTCCGGGAAAGCGCGGTACTCGAAAATCGTTTGGCACATTAAGTTTCATTGCCTCAGCAATGAGTGCAGGATAGGACAGTTCTGTTTTGAAAATTGCGCCGCTCTGGACGCCTTGTGTGAGGCTATCGCCAATTGCAATGAGTTTCGGCATGTTAATTTCTCCTATTAATAGAAAGTGTAAAACTGGAGTTCTCCAAAAACGCTGCTATTACTAAATTTTGAATGCGGTCGTCCAGCAGGAACTTCTGATTGAGGGGAAGAGATAAAATGGTAAAAAACCAGAAGCTAAAAACCCCGGGCAACTCGAAAGCCGAGGCCGCGGAACCGGTAGTCGGAGAAGTCCGAGCTGCGAGACGCAGAACGCATGTTTTTCGGAGTGTAGTACCACGGACCACCACGGACCACGCGCCTGTTGCACTCCTCAGACCACCACGCAGAACCGTCTGTAGGTGCGCCTTCATAATTCTCGTTCCAACAATCTTGCACCCATTCCTCTACATTGCCATGCATATCGTGAACACCCCAGGCATTG
>JAPPMR010000427.1 GCA_028818995.1 Candidatus Poribacteria bacterium
CGGTAAAACAGGGCAATTTACGTGCATTGAACCTTCCGATAAAAACCACGGACCGGTGCAAGTGTATAAGGATTTCTATCTACAATATGCTGACGGCACGCCTTATCATCAGTTTGGCACAACTTGTTATGCTTGGGCACATCAAGGTGATGCGATGGAGGAACAAACACTCAAAACCCTCACCGATGCGCCTTTCAACAAGATGCGGATGTGTATCTTTCCCAAAGATTACGTTTACAACAAAAACGAACCGATCTACTATCCCTATGAAGGAAAACCGCTAAAAGATTGGGATTTCACAAAATTTAACCCCGAATTTTGGCAGCATTTTGAGCAGCGCGTGCAAGACCTATTAGACCTTGGTATTGAAGCAGATATAATACTCTTTCACACTTATGACCGCTGGGATTTTGAGAATATGGATGCTGAAAGCGATGATCGCTATATCCGTTATGCCGTTGCACGCTTAGCGGCATTTCGTAACGTCTGGTGGTCGCTCGCAAATGAATACGACATCATGCCTGCGAAAGAGGAATCCGACTGGGATCGGTTTTTTCAGATTATCCGCGATCATGATCCGTATCAACGTTTACGGGGTATCCACAACTGCAGAGGTTGGTATGACCACAGTAAACCTTGGGTGACACACACGAGTATCCAAACCTCAAACATGGCGCAAGGTATCCGTTATCGCACCCAATACGGCAAACCTGTTATCTATGATGAGTGCCGTTATGAGGGAGATATTCCGCACGGATGGGGAAATATCTCCGCTCAACAGATGGTGCAAAACTTTTGGGCAGGCACTGTATCAGGCTGCTATGTCGGACACGGAGAGACTTATGAACATCCTGAAAACCTGCTGTGGTGGGCAAAGGGCGGCGTTTTACGTGGTGAAAGTCCACCTCGGATTGCATTTCTCAAAGATTTCATGGCAGACGCACCAAAGTTTAACAATCTTGAACCGGTGGTTTATGACGCTGGACGCTACGTCCTTGCCAAACAGGAAGAATACTATCTGGTTTACACAACAGAACCACAAACGATAACGGTAGAACTGCACGGAGACCAACCTTATAAAATTGATGGTATTGATACGTGGAACATGAAAATATTGCCTATTGGGACAGCACAGCCAGGGGAATATACATTCGCTTCGCCGCATAGCGATTTTGCATACCGTTTTACGCCTTATGCACCCGGAGAGAAAATCCGTCCTGAAGCAAAAGCATCTGCAGATATCGTTCAAGGCAGCGCACCGCTCACTGTTGCCTTTTCGGCAGCAGGTGATTTGACACAGCATTGGGATTTCGGTGATGGCACAACATCCGATGAATCGAATCCAAGACACATCTACGAAAGTCTTGGACAATACACCGCGATACTCACAGTAACAGATGCGGAAAGCACAACATCAACAACAGCTCTCACTATCAATGTTTTACCAGAAGCACCTGCTGACATCGGCACGCACACGAAATTCCCCGGTTCACGCGATGATCTCATTATTCTCTGTTATGACCCATTTTATAGCAGCGAACTTGAAACACGTGGTGGCGCAAAATTCACTGAAGATGGACAAATGGATCTAACCGGCGGCTCATTCGTAGTTAAGAATGAGAATGATACGTTACTTGCAACATGCCAAGAAAGCAATCAATTGACGGTTGAATGTCTTGTTACCACAGATAATCTCAATCAGAGCGGTCCGGCGCGTATTGTCTCATTTTCAAAGGATATTACCCACCGCAACTTTACATTGGGACAAGATGGCAACCGATTGGCAATGCGGATTCGTACGCCTCGCACCGGCGAAAATGGTCTCGGTGGTGAATTTTCCTTCGGCAAGATTGAATCAGGAAAACCGACACACGTTATCGTTAGTTATTTTGAAGGAAACGTCTACTGCTATATTGACGGTGAACTTGTCCATGTTAGCAACGGCACACAGGGAGACTTCAGCAATTGGGAGTTATATCCGCTCCTATTTGGTGATGAGGCAAGTGGTGGTAGAAATTGGGAAGGTAATCTCAGCCACGTGGCGATTTATAGTCGTTTTGTCGGTTTGGAAGAGGCAGCGCATAAATTTAAACTGATTCAAGGTGATTAGGGTTAGATGATTGTAGGGCGCGGTTTCTGTGACTTATCTGTCGCTACATAAACTCAAAATCTCTGGAAAGCAGCCATAGATGGTAAACAAACTACAATAAAGGAGAATAAACTCATGAAAACGATGTTACGCCTCATAATTACACCACTTATTTTTATTACTCTTGCGTTAGTGCCGAACAGTTTTGCACAAGATACATCACCCGAATATGTTGTGCGTGTCATCTATTT
>JAPPMR010000467.1:0-246 GCA_028818995.1 Candidatus Poribacteria bacterium
CTACTCTTTGTAGGAGGGAACTCCGATTCCCGACTATTGCTGATACCTACAATTTAGAATGGACAGACTATTAGCCTATAAATTTCGAGCATAGGTAAAGCGAAACGAAACCCCATTAGGTGTAAACTTAAGGATATATTCACTTGTTGGAGGGGTTTTCAACCCCGATTTATTACCCAAAGTAGGCGCGTTTTGTAAACGCGCCGTTTATAGCGTTTGAGGTCTGGGTTCGGCGCGTTTACAAAA
>JAPPMR010000467.1:256-2340 GCA_028818995.1 Candidatus Poribacteria bacterium
ACTCTAAATCACACTATATGTTTTTGCTTTTTATGTGTCTTTTTTTGTGTTTTGTGTGGGTTTCTTGCTCGACCACCCCCCCCCCCCCCCCTACCGGGGTGGCGAACCGCTAAATTGACAGCTATGGGTTTCGCTTCGCTCTATCCAATCTACGTCATTTATCTTATGCGTTTAGTTAGTGTAGAATGGCAAATGGAGTGTTCAAAAACAGCATGTTAGATTACACCAAAATCACACTTGACTTTCGTAAAACTCTTGGGAATTTTACGTTAGACCTCAATTGCACACTCCAAAAGAAGGTTACAGCTTTTTTGGGTGCGTCTGGCAGTGGGAAAAGTACCCTTCTCAACTGTATTAGCGGAATACTTTCTCCAGACAAAGGTGAAATTGTGTTCGGAGATCAGACACTTTACGCCTCTGATTCGAGAGTTAATATGCCTCCCGAAAAACGCCGTTTCGGATATATCTTTCAAGAAGGATATCTCTTTCCACACCTTACCGTTGCACAGAACATCCGCTATGGACAGCCACGAAATTTGCGCAAAAATTCCGCCAGTATTTCCCAACTACTTGAAATCCTTGAAATCTCTGAGTTACTTCAACGCTATCCAAAACAACTCTCTGGTGGACAACGCCAACGGGTTGCTATTGCCCGCGCGCTTGCCATGGAACCGCGTCTGCTGTTGATGGATGAGCCGCTTGCCTCACTTGACAGCGGATTGAAAAACCGTATCATTCCGTATCTTCATCACATTAAGAACACTTATGAGATACCTATTGTTTATGTGACTCATGCCATATCAGAAGCGATGGCTCTCGCTGATGAGGCTTTTCTTCTCTCTGATGGAAAGGTTACGGCAAGCGGTGAACCCTATCAACTGCTAACTGCTCCCTCTGCACTGCCAATTGCAAATTTGACAGGTGTAGAAAATATTTTGTCACTGCCCATAGCAAATTCAGATGAGCACAGAGGCGTAACAGAATTAGAAATTGGGTCCCAGTGCCTTGTTATTCCTTATGTAGATACAAAAATCGGAGTAGAAATACCAATCGCCATTCGGGCAGAAGACATTATCATATCGCTTGAACCCAATCTGCCAATTAGTGCCCGGAACATACTAAAGGGAACAATTGATGCGGTTGACGACCAAACACTATTGTCGATTCACGTCGAAGGGCATCATCTTTCGGTGAAAATTACACACGAAGCGCGTGAACAACTCCAATTGAGTAAGGGAAAGGAAGTCTACTGCGTTATTAAGGCAAACGCTATCAATTTGCTGTGGCACGATTCATAAGTTGATCCCAAAGTTCGTCAACTTGTTTATTGAGTTCTTGAAGTGTGCCATTATTCTCTATGACTACATCCGCATATTTAACCTTTTCAGATACGGGCATCTGGGAGTCTATCCGTGCTTGTGCTTCGCTTTCGGTGAGAGGGCGGTTCTGTGCATGGCTCCGTTCTAATATCCGTTGCAATTGTATTTCAGGCGATGCACTCACGACAACAATCAGATCAACAGAATCGTAAGCACTTGCTTCAATGAGGAGCGGGGCGTCAAGCAGCACAACGCATGAAGGGTCTTCCAAAACAAACTGACGCGCGCGGGAACGGGAACGTTGGATAATCAATGGATGGAGAATTGCATTTAATTGTTCACGCGCAGATTTATCTTCAAAGACGATTGCCCCAAGTTTTTTTCTGCTGACATCACCCGATTCCTCAAGAATTTCCTGCCCAAATACGTTGATAAGTTCATCTATTATAGGACTATCTGCTTTGAGCAATTGATGTCCAATTTCGTCTGCGTTTATGGAAATTGCTCCCTTTTCAGCGAGTCGTTCAGAGACGGTTGTTTTGCCGCACGCTATACCACCTGTTATGCCTACAATGATGCCGCGTTCTCGGTTTGCTTCTGATTTCATACTAATTGAGTATACTCCATAATCTAAAATATATCAATGTATTGATGTAAAATCTTATACAGAAGCAGAAGGAAAAACTTGTCAAACAGTCCTCCACGTGCAAAACAGTTAACTCTTATACAAAATACTCTAGGAGAGATATACAAATCGCGACGCAA
>JAPPMR010000299.1 GCA_028818995.1 Candidatus Poribacteria bacterium
GTATGAGACTCGGTATGAAATAGATGATGACTGGAAGGAGTCATTGCTAAAAGTCAACTTTCGCGGTAGGCAACCTACCTCGCCGACAGAATGGCTTGAGTTGTATCTGTACCTCAAGCGTATTCTTTCTCCTACAGAGGATAATAAGTAATGAACAGAATGAAGAGACGCGTTATTGAATTAGTTCGGGATGTTGTCAATAAATATGCTTCAGCGACGATACCGACTTTTGATGAAATATGTTCTGGCTTGGGATTAGATGTGAAGATTGGGGAAT
Organism: Candidatus Poribacteria bacterium; assembly: GCA_028818995.1. The sequence continues at coordinate 278 of JAPPMR010000299.1, forward strand.
TACCCTCCGGAACAGATGGAGCACAAAAAGATAAAACAATAATAATCAACTCACAAATTAAAAATGAGGAGCGTAAACGATTTACCCAATTTCATGAAGTTACACATTATTTGATCGAGAAAGATGGAGATTTGATTTCTGAACTTCATGACTATACTATCAATCAAGAACATGGCTTCAAAAAACCGTTGGAAACCCTTTGTAACATTGGTGCAGCTGAATTTTTGATGCCAAGTAAAGAACTTACAAAACTCTATAACAAAAGAGGGTTTAATGTCCAATTGATTCCATTTGCGGCCAATTATTTTAAAAGTTCAATAATTGCTGCTGCAATCCAACTCGCGCAAGTTGCTCCGAACAGATGTATCGCGGTTATTTGCGAAAAGGGATTAATACCTAACGATAAAGTATCGTCGAAAGTCTCGCTGCTTTGCACTGTTAATCAATCCCACAATAAACCAAAACTCCATGTAGTCTATTCTGCTTCCTCACCGAGTACTAACCGATGGTTAGCAAAATATACGGTTTTCCCAGATAACGATTTAGTAAACCAAGCATATTCTCAGTCCAAAATACTTGAAGGTGAGAGTGAGATCCCTTTTCCGAGTTGGAAAGAACGTTGTCCCTGTGAGGCATTATACAATAGAAATAGAGTCTATGCCTTATTTCATTTAACACCTCCACCAAACCTTGATCAAATGACACTTTTTTAGCGGAGTAATCTATGCCCACACTCGAATTCAACGGAAAACACCACATCTACACCCACCACCTCACCGTTCCCTACCGCCCGCTCGAAACTGACAAAAGTCGCTCCTGCAATCCAACTGGTGAAGACGATAACCTTATTATCCATGGCGATAACCTACACGCTCTCAAGGCATTATTGCCTCGATACTCTAACCGTATCAAGTGTATCTACATTGATCCACCCTATAACACCGGCAAAGAAGATTGGGAGTATAACGACAACGTCAAAAGTCCACTTATGCAGACCTGGTTCAAGGAGAATACTCCTATCGATAACGAAGACCTTGAACGACATGATAAATGGCTTTGCATGATGTGGCCGAGACTGCATCTGCTAAAAGAACTGCTTGCTGAAGATGGTATAATTTTCATCTCTATCGATGACAACGAACATCATCATCTACGGATGCTGATGGACGAGATTTTTGGTGAGAAGAATATCGTCGCCAATTTTACCTGGTGGTCCAAATATACACTGTCCAATGATTCCAAAACTGTCTCATATCAACATGAGAATATTCTATCGTATGCGAAAAACCTAACTGTTTGTAAAATTGGGGTCCTTCCAAGAACACCAGAAATGGATAAGTCATACAAAAATCCAGATGAAGATCCTAAGGGGCCGTGGAAAGCAACACCATTGCACGCAAAGAGCGGTAGAGATGAACATAGATATTCACTTGCATTTCCGAACGGTGTCACGTGGCATTGTCCAGAAGGAAGGTTCCCGAGATACACTCAAGATAGACTTATGGAACTATATAATGACGGTCAACTTTACTTCGGTAGAAGTGGGAAGTCTCAACCTAACAAGAAAACTTATCTATCTGAGGTAAAAGCTGGAAAAACTGTAGGATCTTTGTGGCCATATCAAGAAGTAGGCAGTACCCATCAAGCGAACGAGGAATTGGCTGCGGTAATGGGAAAAGGTGTATTCAACAACCCTAAAGGAACCAAACTAATTCAGAGGGTGTTCCAAACTGCAAACCTTTCATCAGACGACATTGCCTTAGACTCTTTTGCTGGCAGTGGTACAACCGCTCACGCTGTTCTCGCAATGAATAAGGAAGACGGTGGAAATCGGAAGTTTATCCTCATTGAGTGCGAAGATTATGCCGATACTGTCACCGCAGAGCGGGTCCGCCGTGTTATCAACGGGGTCCCTGATGCACGCGATGATGCCCTCCGCGAGGGTTTAGGCGGTTCCTTTACCTATTGCACCTTAGGCAAGCCGATTGAAATAGAAGCAATGCTCACTGGGAAAGAATTACCATCGTATTCAGCACTTGCTACCAACCTTTTATTTACTGC
>JAPPMR010000326.1 GCA_028818995.1 Candidatus Poribacteria bacterium
ATTAACTTTCAGTAAATCTCAATACCAGAAAACTCTTAAAACTGAATAACCCTGGGAAGTGGACGGGCACAGAGACCCGTCCCTACAAGAAATTATAGATAGGTATTGGCTCATCTTTTCAGATTTGCCCATGTGGTCGCTAATTTGCGGCGAGCAGAAACATCAAGTGTTTCGTTGATAATTTTCTGGATGTCTCCTTCAGAAAGCGCGTAGTTGGCTAACATCAGTTCGTCCATGCGCCCTTGAAAGAAACGAGGGCAACACGCGTTACTCTCACCACCAAAACGCAACGTCTTATTCGGTGAACTTCTGCCAGTCCCTTTTTGTGGAATGACTTTGCCATCATGCTCACCATTAATATAAAAACGTGCTTCTGTTCCGTTCCACACGAGCGCGACATGCGACCACTCTTTTGCCTTCACCTTACCATCAGAAATATGGTAGCCAGGGTTATCGGTATCGTAGAAATAGTAGGCGAATTGACCTGCACCAGGTTCAATTTGCAGATAATAGGTATTTTTGTAAAAGATAGTGGCTTTGTTCTCCTGCCCACCAGCAGGGAGTGGATCAGGAAAAATCCACGCCATCATCGTAATGGCTTGGTCTATGTCTATCTCATTGGAGTGCGGCACCTCTATGTAATCAGGTTTACCGACTTCCCCAGACATCTGAACAGCTTTGCCAGCGATTCCTTCTACCCACTTGACATCGCCAGTGAATTTACCAACTAATCCAGCAGTTGCATCTTTTGTTTCTTTTCCGCTGCCTTCGTCAAGATGCCAGACATATAACTTCTTGCCGAGTTGTGCTACGTTGCCTTTTCCGCCAGCAGCAAATCCAACTTGGCAGAGGAATAGGCTTAGGAAAATGCTTAGGAAGATAACTTTCTGGGTTTTCATATTGATTCCTCCTTGAAGAGGTATTCCAAAATTTGGAAGGTAGGAAACTACTTTGTTAGCACTAATTGGAATGAAACAGAGGCGGGTCCTGCGACCCACCACACAACAGAATTGGAAAATTAGAGTAGATTTAGAATTACTTGTACACTTTTGAACAGTAGGAGGGAACTCCGATTCCCGACATTCACAACATGTCGCGATTCGGAGATCGCTCCCGCCCAAATGCCAAAAAGCGCATTTGGCGTTGATTCACAAGAGACGTGTAAACTTGTTTTTATAATCCACTATAAACAACAGTGATATGTTTGACTTACTTCTTTAGGTTTGCCCAAGTTGTGGCGAGTTTGCCACTTGGATCGACTGCAAAGAACACACCGTTGTTCATATCCTGATTAATTTCCTCTTCGGAGAGGGCGCGACTGTAGATTGCAACTTCGTCAACATAACCCACCATGCCTTCAAGACCTGTTTGGCCTTTGCCGATGCGAAATACGACTTCAACGCTGTTTATCTTACCAGCAGGCGGTTTGTATGCGACATCTAATTTGCCATCAATGTATTGGCGAATCATATCGCCATCGTAGGTAGAAGCAACGTGATGCCATTCTTTCAAGGCGGGTTTAATTGTCTGTTTATTTCGCGATCCTTGCCACCCACCGATGTTAATCCATGTCTCAATTTGCGGTGCACCTGTAAACCGCGAACTCCATTGGAGACAATATCCGCCAGTGTTGCCCGCAGTTCTACGTCCCATCAGGTTAGAATCACCTTGGTCTTGTTCTGGAAAAAACCAAGCTTGAATCGTGAGTTCATCGGTTATATCAAGTTCAGGGACAGCATCAACTTCAACATATTTTCCGTTATCTGGGAGGTGTACACAACCACCTAATTTGCCATCTTTCGACCAAGTTGCGCCATGCAGGACAGCCTCAATGTTGTTCCCGCTTGCATCTTTGGCTTTTTCGCCCGCACCTTCGTCAAAAGGAAGATACATCATGAGTGCCTAATCATCGTTTAATGCCCAAGCATTGATACTGAGGCTTAGGGCAATGAGGAGAACAGTAGTAATAAGTTTCATATCAAACTCCTTTATCACGACCATGAGGTTTCTCCTGATCGGACATGTTAGAACTTAGAAATCTGAAGTTCCTTTGCTGTGATAAATTCGAGCAGTGCAGGAACGCCTTCCTGTGTTTTTTGGATACCGCGTTGGATAGCGGGTACAATTTGGTCCGGTGTTTCGACTCGCTCGCCGTAGCCACCAAACGCCTTTGCCATATCTGCGTAGTTGCCCGAAATGTCTGTTGCCCGATATTTCTCGGTAGATACGGGCATAATTGGAATTTCAATTGCCATAGAGAAATTGTTAAATAGGACAGATAAAATCGGAATTCGTTCACGCACTGCAGTTTCAAAGTCCATACCGGTAAAAC
>JAPPMR010000191.1 GCA_028818995.1 Candidatus Poribacteria bacterium
CTCTGTTATTTTTCGCAAAAAACGGCACAACCTAACAGGTTATGCTACAAAAATAGTGCTTTTTTTAGCCCTGAAAAGTGTTTAGAGCGAACTCACATTTTTACTATCAAACTCACGTAAATATAGTAAATTATGTAAATAAGTTTACATATATTCTGTAGGAACGATCTCCGAATAGCGACGAAACCGCTAATAGTCGGGAATCAGAGTTCCCTCCTACAGCTCAGACGTAAAGTTAATTGTAGAATCTACTATAATACCATTTCTATATGATAATATAACATTATTTTGTAGGTCAAGTAGAAGCGGTAGCCAAACCCGACAAGTAGGATTAGATAGGGTTTCCATGTCGGTTTCGCAAGCTCTACCTATAAGTGTCAACTTAAGAAAAAGTTGCAGGTTTATCTATTGTTGGAGGGAAACCTTGTAAACCCGATATTTGCAATTCACTCAGAAAAATCGGGGTTGAAAACCCCTCCAACAAGAGGTGATTTCCTTAAGTTGACGCCTATGGGTTTCGCAAGCTCTACCCGACCTACAGTTTATTTATGACAATTTGTCAATTAGAAATGGTATTAGAACGCACAGTGAATTGTGCTACTACAACTTTGGAACACTTGAAACTGCAAAGTGCGTAGGTTAATTTTTGTTTAGGTCAATGATTTTCAAATCATCAAAAGGTTTGCCTTCAGTATCAGTGATCCGAAGGTAAAATCCCCATCCCTGTGTTTCTTCACATACTTTAACAAGGATACTGTTTTTACCCGGTTGGAGTGTTACAGGAATAATGTAATTGTCAATTTCAGCGGTAAAAGTTTTTGTATGTGAAAACACTTCAATACCGTTTAACCAGATTTTCCCTTGGTCGTCAGAATCGAATCGAAATTCGACTTCACGTTCATCTGGAGAATTTACAGTTGCAAATGCATAAGCAACACACCAATCTATATCCGCACCAAGATGTATGTGACCATATAGATTATCATCTTTACTCTTTTGCCAACTTACCTTTCCATTTATCCCATCATATTTTGCGGTGAGGTCAATCTTAGGCAGGTTTTCTGGAATGTACGCTGTATTAAATCCGATTCCTCCGACGTTATCAAATGGACCAAGAATCATCCAAGCATCTTCGGTAATAAAGCCGGTTTTTCGGATAAGTGCGTTTGCTTTCTCATCTTGGCCACTTTCTCTATAAAATTGTGCCAAAGCAAGTGTAGTACTTAGTTGTGAGCGAAGATTTTCAGACATAGAGTCAATCAGTTGATTCAACATTTCAACGTAACCGTCTTTGTCTTTAACATTTTTTCCGGCTTTGACAACCTGCGATAACAAATCACGTTCAACATACGGTAAAAACATCATGTCAAAGATGCTCTCAATGAGTTGATATGCGTTTTCATACTGTTCATTCACGAGAAATGCCTGTACGAGAGTAATTATGTAATCTGTACTTGATGGCCCTTCTGTTGCTTTAAACGCGAATTCCAAAGCCATTTCAGGAAACATGTTTTTCTCAAGAAGTTCTACAGCAAGATCGTAATATACCGATGCATCATTTTTTTTATCAACTTCTTTTTTCCTGATCTTTAGCCATTGGGAATAGGCGATTTTAGCTTTTTGTTCTTCACCAGCGTTTTTATAGGCATCCCCTAACAGTTGATGTAGAATAGCACTTTCTTCCATTTTCGGTCTCAGTTTTTCAAGTAGATTGATAAACTCCTCTTTTGTGCCATTCACAACGGAAAACTTATGGAGGACTTGAATCGCATCATCATGTTCGGATTGCGTGAGATCAGCCTCTAAAGCACGAAGATAGATCTTTTCGGCATCGGATAGACGTCCTGTTCTGATGTATATTTCTGCCAGAGAACGGTATATTTCATAAGAATTTGTATCACGAGTGAGAGCCTTTTCATAAACGGTAGCTGCTTCCTGCAGTTGTCCTGGGCCGGCAAAGGCTGAGAAAGGACGGATGTATCTGACAAGTTTTACGTCACCGATTAAGAAAGCATTGTTCTGATTTGATGAGATATCAGAGACGATGCCATCTGTTTGTTCATCAAATTTCCAATAACCTACCAAGCCTTTTTCATCTCCTACCAACTGCTTTTTCATACAAGTTCGGATCTGATTATCAGTCAAAGCAATGTTCCAGATACTGACCTCATCAATCTGACCGACAAAGGAGGAGTGAGTTTCTCTGTCATCTTCATGAGAATTCCCTATCCGTAATGGAAGTAAACTTTCATAAAAACGCTGCTGTCCTCTAAAACTTGTCCTCCCAACTTCAAAACCATCTATGAAGACTTTGATAAAATTTCTTTGTGTA
>JAPPMR010000194.1 GCA_028818995.1 Candidatus Poribacteria bacterium
TAACAATAGGTATGAGTCCTGATTCATCAAGTTGGAAGTCTATAACGGGGAAGCGCATGCTAGCACAAACTATTTCTGATATCCTACAGTGCAGGCAAACAATTGAAAATCATAAGTTTGATGAAACTGCGACTAAACAGTATATTGTTCTCCCTATTCTCAGATCCTTAGATTGGCAAGATGACAATTTATATACTTTAGAGGTATTTCCAGAAAAGAAAGTCGGCGATGGGAAAGTTGACTATGCTTTGCAGCAAGATGATACCTCTTTAGTGTTCATTGAGTGTAAACGTTGGGGCACAAGCATTGAGAAATATCAAGCACAAATTTGCCAATATGCTTTTCAAGCAGGGATAGAAATAGCTGTTATCACAAATGGAAAGATATGGGATTTCTATCTGCCCAATTTAACGAGTACGCCTGCAAGAAGGGTTATCCCGTGGGAAGACAGGATTTTCTGTTCAATTGATCTGGAGATACAACAAGAAGCAGTATCGGATTTCAAAAAATACCTCTCTAAGTCTAACGTTGAGCAAGGGAAAGCAAAAGTGGAGGCACAAGAAGCGTTTCAACCCCGATTGTCCGATACTCCTTTACCACGGCAGAGTTACGGATTACCGATCCTGAGGGCCTTAGAAAGTCTTGGAGGTTCTGGAGCGACCCACCAAGTATTAGAGTTGGTCTATCAATTCATGGATTCGGCTAATGAGCTGCGAGAAATAGATAAGTCCCGTCGATCGGACGGTCATTTTTATTGGGATAATCGGACCCAGGACATGCGACGAGAATTAATCAGTAAAGGTCTAATGAAAGATGATTCTCCGTGGGGTATTTGGGAAATCTCTAATGCTGGGCTTGAATACCTCTGCGATGTGGATGCCCAAAAATCACCACAACCCCCAACACGGAATGCCTTTTCGCACCAACATAGTGCTGAAGTTTCTGATACTCCACTTCCACGAACGAGCTATGCTTTACCTATTTTAAAAGCCTTAATCCAACTTGGTGGCTCTGCAATCACCAGTGAGGTACTCAGAACAGTTCGCCGATTAATGGAAAATGAATTGAAACCAATAGATCTATCACAACGTCCGGCCGGACATTTGTATTGGGAAAATCGAGTTCACGATATGCGCCGAGAATTGATAAATAGAGGGCTGATGATAGTTAATTCTCCACGTGGTATTTGGGAAATCTCTGATACTGGGCGTGAGTATCTTATTAATCTTAATAGTGAGGAAAATTTAAACAGTGGATAATACAACTAAACCTATCATAGCAGCCCCAACTGCACGTGAGGATCGCCCTCTTGACGGTAGGAAAAACATTCTTACCGATACTCTTTACGAGCTAGGATATAATGACACGTTAGTAGACCCCTTAGTAAACATCCTGATAGAACGGAATGTCATAGATTTCAGCGTTGTTGACGACACAAGAGATGTCATGGACCAACTCAGCGAACACTATGGAGAATCCGCTTTATGGGGTGACCTTGCAGGTACTGTTGCCTTGGAAGGTTTAACTATTTCCTTGACAGACGAACTGGGAAAAGACTGGCGTACTGCTAAGGGCAGTACTTTTAGAGAAAGGATAAGACATATTATCACCGAAGCCGCTAAAGCGTTAGATCTAAAGGTGATTAGTTGTTATGAATTAGAAAATAGCAGCACCCTTTCTGAAGAATTGGAAGACGTTAAACGACATTTGACAATTAACTACGGAGAATTCAATTCTTACCTTCCAAATGTTGATTTCGCTATTTACACGCCTGAAAATTCTCGCGTTATCGCTGTAATCTCGTGTCTGGTTAATTTGAAAGACCGGATCATCGAGCAAGCTTATTGGAAACGCAAACTTCAGACGGAGGAAAATAAAGCATCCATCAAGTTCTATCTCATCACGGCTGATTTAGACGAAGCCTTAAAAATTGTAGACGTGCCAAAGAGAGAGCGAATCATTGCAGAGGTAGAACTTGACGGGACTTACGTACTCACAGCGGAAGAACTTGAAGAAAGCGACAAGGTCAAACTTTTCGAGCATTTTATTCAAGATTTGAAGAAACTAATTGAAGAGAATTAGTGCTTCATCCAGTTCCAAATTGGTGGTAGCTGCTTCGGATTGGACAAGGAAACCTCGCCCCTACGGTTAGATCGTTATATTGTCTAACAAAAATCACTGATGGGCAAGTCCCAAAATTCTGAGTTTCCATCAAACTACACCTATTGGAAACCGAAAAACGATAACCAATAAACATGAAAAAAATAAATAAAATAGATAAAGCCGAATACGAAAAACGACTCGATAAAATTACGCAAATTTTTG
>JAPPMR010000337.1 GCA_028818995.1 Candidatus Poribacteria bacterium
GCCGCGAGAACATCACTGATTGGGCGTTGGCGGAGTTCCGAGCGCATTACGAGGACGACCCCATCACCAAGTGGGACATCTTCCACTACAACTATGGCCTCTTGCATCATCCTGAGTATCGCGAGAAATATGAGGCGAATCTCAAGCGCGATCTCCCGCATATTCCGTTTGTGAAGGACTTCTGGGCGTTTGCGGAGGCGGGCGCACAGTTAGCGGACCTTCACGTTAACTATGAATCCCAACCCGAATACGATAAGCTGAAGTTTATCCAGAATCCAGATGTGCCGCTTAATTGGCGTGTTGAGAAAATGAAGCTTTCAAAGGACAAAACCTCGCTTGTCTACAACGATTTCCTAACGATCAGTGGCATTCCTGAAAAGGCGTTTGATTACCGGCTCGGCACCCGTTCCGCGTTAGAATGGATAATTAATCAATATTGTGTTAAAATAGATAAACGGAGCGGCATTGTGAACGATCCAAACCGTGCAGATGACCCGCAGTACATCGTCAAACTCATTGGGAAGGTGATTACCGTCAGTTTGGAGACGGTGAAAATCATTGAAGGGTTGCCGGACTTGGATTTAGGATAGAGAGGCATGGGGTCAAGGAGGAAGTCATGGGAATCATAGAGTGGCTAAATACATATAATGGTGTGATAATAGGGATTGCCACCGTTGTGCTTGTCGGTATCACAGGTATTTACGTCTATCTGACGTGGCGGTTGCTAAAAGCCAATAACACACCTGAAATCGCAATTTCCCTTCGTCCGCACGAGGCACACGTTAATGCGGTTATGTTATGCATAGAGAACATAGGAACGGGTGCAGCGCGTAGTCTACAGTTCGCTACAAACCCTTCTTCTGTGGCTGGTCTAAACATACCGCTTGAGAAGATTGGTGTACTTAGGAACGGAATCGCCTTCTTTGAACCGGGGCGGAAAATTGAGCAGTTTCTAGTGATTCTATTGGGGAAAGGGAAATTGAATGAATTACGGCAAACACCACTTGAGATCACAGTTACGTATAAAGATTCAGCAGACCATAAACATGAACGTGCTTTTCATCTTGATTTTGGTGAATTTGAAGACTTTTCACAGTTTGGCACACCACCACTTTATGAGATGGCAAAGAACATTAAAAAAATACAAGAGGACTTACATCGTATTACCACTGGCTCACGAAAACCTATAATTCTCACAGAATCGCTATCTGAACATCGCCGACAGGAGTTTACTAACTCGTTAGAAAATCGGATAAAACACTTACCCAAAGAAACTCAAGAAGAAATTTTGCAGGAAGTTAACATTGTCGTCAGCAAGCGGGAGCGGGAAGTATACGAAAAGGAGCAAAATGAAAAACAGCAACAGACACAAATTCATAATAAAAAGGAAGTGAATCAATGACAGTTACACTTTATATCTGCCCGGATAAGCGGTTGTTTTTTGAAATTCCAGATGATATAGTGGATCCATTAGCAGGCGACGATCCACGATTATCATATGAGGAGTTTAATGCTGCAATACAGAGATTATCGGAACTATCCATAAAATTTGACGATCCCGATGCCGAGCCGTTATCTGATTACGCCATGAGCCGCGAAAGCATATATGAAGGTCATCCAAAATTATGATTTATCTGGTTGACACTAATGTTTTATTGCGATTTTCACGTCATAGTGATCCAAATTATCAAATTGCTCAAGATGCAGTGAATAAATTAAAGATAGCAGATCATCAACTACAAACTACATTGCAAAATTTCGCTGAATTCTGGAACGTGTCAACCCGACCCGCTAATCAAAACGGTTTTGGCCGCATGCTATCTGAAACAGAATTATTCTTGCAAGAGTTGGAACTGCTTTTCCCTCTGTTGCTTGATTCACCGGAGGTCTATCCCCAATGGAGACGACTCGTTGTGAAATATAACGTGTCAGGTGTTCAGGTTCACGATGCTCGGTTGGTTGCGACGATGATTGCGCATGATGTAACACATATCCTGACTTTCAACGTAACAGACTTTGAACGCTATGCATCTGAAAGAATTGTGGCTATTGATCCAGCAGCAGTTTAGTAATGACTTGAAGAATGTCTTAGAGTTTCTCATTTTTTGAAGAAAAACAACACTATTTACACCGAAATATTAGGTGAAACACTTTATGAATCAATTCTTTACGTACGCCTTCATTCTCTTATTCATTTTTGCCTGTATATCCGCCGCAGCGGATAGCACGGACATCCATGAAAACGCCGGTACCCGCGCCATGACCTTCCTCAAAATCGGGGTAGGTGCGAAGGCGATGGGGATGGGAGAATCTCACGTCGCTG
>JAPPMR010000111.1 GCA_028818995.1 Candidatus Poribacteria bacterium
TGGCCGGATTGCGTAGGACAGAATATAGGAAAGTATCAGCGAGACTGAAGGACTGTGGGACCTGCTGGAGAATGCTCCCCCAATTTTCCACCACCAGGCCATTCTGATACGCAATACAGTGAATCGGTGACGTAGCCCCATAGTCTCTATGAATAGCGGCATTTACGATTGCCTCATCAACTGCCAAGAGTGGATACTCGGGGTCTTCAATAAATCCACCATGAGAACTCCGTCTTATCATCGTGCGAAACAGTGCAGAATCTCTGAAAAAGGTTTGAAGTTTGCGGATAACGTTTGGAAGTGCTCCATCGAAAGCCTTATCAAATGTTGTTACACCTCGCTCTTGCGACTCTTCAACGTTAACCTCAAAACGTAAAACCCTTACAAACGCACTTGCAAAACGCTTGCGAGGATTTGCGGCAAAAAACAGAAAACCTGCATTGGTAAACGCGTATTCACCTTTCTCTTTCGTGAGTGCACCGGCTAACTCCAGAACTTCTTCAGTTGTATAATCATCGTACTGGGCACCTCTGTCTTCAAGAAAGGCATCCTTAAACTCTTCAACGACATCTAAGTCAAGTTCATTCGGATCATAAGAACAACAGTAGCGCGTTTCAAAATCAACTATCCTTTTGTCTCGTTTGAGTTGTTCTCGATCTCGGTCAATAAGGGCAAAATTTTGTGGGCCGTCCCTTCTCCACCCTTTTGGAAAATTCCTTACTGTCTCACAAATGGCATTTTCCTCCCAAGGTGTATAAAGAAGGTATAAGCGATTGCCCGCTAAATCCTGCAAATCCACATCTCGTGTTGCTGTCGAGTGGTTTACTATATGGAGTCTAGCTTGCAAAATATTATTCATTGTTTGTTCGTCAATATGTTGTATGCCTTTAATAGTTCCGTTATCTGCGATACCGAGTACTAAGAGCCCACCTTCTCTATTGCTATTCGCGAAAGCAGATATACACTCCTTGATTTTATCCTTAACGGAGTCTATTTGGCTGTTGGTATCAATTCTAACTTCTGTCCAGTCAAATTGCTGCCTTTCAAAATTACCAGACTGAAGGAAATCCAGATACTGCAAAGGATTATCAAAGACCTCTTTTGGCGTTGGCATTTATGAATCCTCTTTGAAGTGTTTTAAAATTGGGACAAAATTATTACTATTGACATGAGTCTTCATTAAGAAGTTTAGCACAAATCTGACTTGAATGCAAACCGTTTTTCCTCTATCGCGAGCAGAGCTCGCTCCTACAAAGAAGGGAAATTAGGAAACCAATCTCTCTGTAAGATCTTTTAGTATGCCTCCTAAATCATCACCGAAGAGTTCATATACTCGCGCTCCGTTTCCACGTTCTGCGAAGGGAGTGAGTTCAAAATCGGACATCCGAATGTCAAGTGAAGTCGCAATATGATCGCGTATCAATGTAAGCCAATGGAGTTGTTCTGAAGTAAAGTATCCACCCTCTAACCATTCTTCAAAGTTTCGATTGACAGTTACACGGAAAGGCTCAAGGAAAATACTTTCACCATTAGCAAACCGAACAAGGGATATAAGGTCTGTCAGCCTTTCAACGTTGCCTTGAACGCGGTTCGGGAATCTCTGTTGGTAGGCGAACCATAAAGCTTTACAAGACAGGGCATTTGAATACTGTTGTAATGCTTTTTCCAACGCAATTAAATCGCCTTCATTGAGCGAACCTTCCGCCTCCGAACGGTTACACAGGATTTGTAACGTTGGCAATTCATCTACGTTTTGGTCAATAAACTGTTTAAAGGCGTGGATGACCGCAGTAACCTGTGTGGAATTTAGATTGTCAAATCCAGCACCAATAACCCGGTCTTCATTAATCTCGTCAATCAACTGGTCTCTATCCGTCCCAGTGGGTTCAGAAGGTTCACCAGAGGGCGGATCGCCTGGGAGCGATTGTGAATCGGTTTTCACGGAGTCGCAGACCCCGACAGCATCAACAATAATGAAGTGATTTTTTGCAGTTGCATCACCGGTTACGGCTTGCAGATCATCCGACTTGATAGTCCGCACACCGCGCCCCTTCATCTGCTCAAAATAGCCACTGGATCGGACAGCACGCATAAAAATCAGGCATTCAAGGGGTTTGATATCAGTGCCTGTGGAAATCATGTCAACGCTCACAGCGATACGGAAGATAGAATCATTGCGGAATTGTGCAATAAGTTCTTCGGGTTTATCACTTTGGTAGGTAATCTTTTGGCAGAATTCATCGTCTCTGGCAAATACTTCTCTAACGTGAGTTTGATAAATATTTAGAATAGACGCTAATGCTCTTAAAGTCCCCCT
>JAPPMR010000980.1 GCA_028818995.1 Candidatus Poribacteria bacterium
GTTGAGCGGTTCAAAGGCGGGGACCAAAAGCTTATGGGTTTCTTTATGGGCCAGCTTATGAGAGCTACAAAAGGCCAGGCGAATCCCCAAAAAGCCAGTCAGTTGTTGCGGGAGAAATTGGGGTGAAACACGCGGGGATATTAGGGCACGGTTTGCCTTACGGTTGTTAAGGAGGGACTTATGGACCTCGAGTTAAAAGTTCAGAATTTTGGGCCTATTGACGAGGCGACCATCCAGGTGGGCCGGTTCACGGTCTTCGCTGGACCAAACAATACTGGCAAGACCTTTGTGGCGAAGATGCTCTATTCGATGCTTGGGACGATAAACGCGAATCCTGCGCTCGTGTTTTTTGAAGCGCACGTCGGTTTGATTTATCGCGTCTTAGAATTGAATAGAGATTTTGGTGCGACAGGAGAACGCGCCGCCAAGGCTGGCATTAGAAGGGCATTGCAAAAAATTGACTCTATTTTGCGGGAAGCGGCCTCAAGTCGTGTGAGCCAAAATGAACTCGATGTGCTCAAGTCGGTGCAACCCGAAATAATAGCTGAAATTGAGGCGATGAAGACCCATTTCCAAATCCTGAAAAACAACATTGAAAGAGAAGAAGACCGTTCCGAGATATTACAGCTTCACGGATACATCAAAGATAACATAGATAATTTGGACGAGACTTTCAGAAATGAGGAACTGGCGATTTATGCAGGATGGGCCTTGAAGTTTAGCCAGAACGTAAGCGGAAATTTTCAAGTATCTGATATTTCACAGCTCAAAGGAGTCGGTGATTCCCCCTTGTCTTTCAGCATCCAAGGATTAGGGAGTTTGGAAGAAGCAAACCAATTCAATTTCATACTCGATCCGCAAATCGTTCAAAATCCGCAATCATTTCCCAAAGCCTTCTATTTAGAGTCCCAACTCTATTGGAAGCTGAAAAATCCTCTGGAATCAATTAAGCTCGACTCGAGTCCCTCTTCCTGGGCTTCCTTGAACGGAGTCCCATCTTATTTTTACGATGTGGTCGTCGCTCTCAGAAGACAGCGCATTGATCATCCTTTCGCCGAGATTCACAAAGGTCTGCACAATGCGATTGGAGGAAAAATTGTGCTGAGTGAGGCGGGCGATCTCGAATTTCAAACAAGTGGTGGGGCATTTCCGCTCTCTCTTACGTCGGCTGGGGTTGCCAACATGGGTATGCTGGCGTTGCTAATTGAACGAGGGGCATTAGAACCCGGTTCTTTCCTGTTCATTGATGAACCCGAGGCGAATCTGCATCCAGCCTGGCAGGTTGAGATGGCGGAGTTCCTTTTTGAGTTGGCTCGTCAGGGGGTTCATGTGGTGATCTCCACTCACAGCATGACGATCCTCAAGTGGCTTGAGGTGCATCTAAAGAAAGAACCGGAAAACCGGGCACTCGTCAGGTTGAATAAGTTTCCGCCAGATGCCGAATGGAATGACGATATGGACGCGGTGATGGCAGAAGCCAAACAATCGTTGACTCAGCCTTTCTCCGACCTCTATATCACGGGGTTGTAGAATGCGCTTATCACAATTTGCTGAGGAAATTGAGTCTGCCAGCGGCTTCAAAGCATATCGGATGGACAACACAGCAAACGACATGCGCCACGCCGCCGGGCTTGGAACCTGTGAGTGCTGCGACTATGTGACGGTTAGCAAGGATGGACAAAGCGTCGTTTTGATTGAGGAAACCGATTTAGGGCAGACGATAGTTGCTTTCAAACAAAGACATGGCTACCTTAACGACGAAGACCAAACTGCCTTGCTTTACGAAGATGTTCTCAGAGAGCACCGCCTTAAACTTTACGGTTCCATGTTGGTCCTTTGTCGTCTGTCCAGTTGGTGGGCGCGAGTAAAAGCGTTTTTGCCGGAGAATCAATTTCACTACTGGATCATAACGACTACGGATTCGTCGGATTCGTCGGATTCTTCTGTTCTGCTGGACCACCTGAGAGACAAGCTGCGAAACTTTCTAAAAAGTACATTGAAGAAAGAGATGCTGACAGAGGTCGATATTATTCCGGCAACTGAGTTGGATCGAAAACTTTCGGATGATGTCATTCAAATAGACTGACGTTTCTCAGACCATTTCCAAGACCAACGAAATCGCCTTCAACGTCCGGCTGTTGGACCTGCTAAAGATCAAGTATCCGCGTTGGCGTGACCGCATCTGTGTCCACATGTTGCCTATCCTATCGCTTTAAGGATTGTACCATGCCAAAAATTTTAACAAAAAATTGATCAAGCTTTTAAAAACCGGCCCTATTATTTTAACAAGTGGTTAGGTTGGATTTATCAGACG
>JAPPMR010000528.1 GCA_028818995.1 Candidatus Poribacteria bacterium
CTGATCAGAAGACCAAGCTTGGGCTTGCTTACGTCTCCAGATAATTTCATTCACGAAGTTTGAATCACCAAATACCTCATTCAATACGAACCGAAGCGAAGCATTCACCCGCCAATCACAATGCACATAAATACTCCCATCCTCTGCCAGTAGGTCGCGCATCAGAATCAGCCGCTCATAGATCATGGCGATAAAGGAATCGGTCCCTTGACCCCAGGTATCCCGATAGGCAATTTCTTCAAGAATATTCGGCTTCTTGGTAAGCGTGTCACCACCAATTTCGATATCCATCGAAAAATCTGCGCCTACATCAAAAGGTGGATCAATATAGATCAGCTTGAGTCCGCCCTGCGCTTCAATCTCCTCGCGCAACGGTCCGTTTTTCAATGATGACAGAATCAATTTGTTATCGCCCCATATCAGCTTGTTCGTCCACCCCTTGAGTTGGCGTCCTCGCTCGTCAAACAGAGCCATTTGTGGTTCGGTTTCGGCGGGTTTTTCAGCGCGAGGTTCATCCACCAGTTCGATCCCTTGAAAGGGCAGCACGATGTTGCTGACCTCATTAGTCTTCCCATTCCAAACCAGTTCGACCTCGCGCTTATCTTCAAATAGCAAAAAGCGGTATTTGTCAGGCAGTGGTTTGTCCGCCTCAATAAAGCGGATGATTTCCTGTTGTTCCTGTTCAGTGAGTCGTGGCATGAGTTTATCTCATTTCTGTTTATTATTTTTAGCAACGTCATACTCTGCTGCAGGATTAGGTGTCGCCTTTAGAGTTTATGAGATTTTACAAAGCTCGGCTTAATATATTCCCCAAAATGGATATTAGCAACGCTAACCCAATTGAACCAAAAAGCAGTTTGTGCCAAAATTTGATCCGTTCCATTTTTCTTTTTTGTTTTCCGATTTCAAAGAAAATTATAGGGAAAAGCGAGGCTTTCACGTAATCCAATAATCCAATTACAACTAATCCTGATACGCCTAAAGTTATCATCGATAAGAGAGATGCGGTACCTGGATAAAAAGGAATGCGACCCATGAATCGCAATATGGTTATCATAACGCAGAGTGCAATACCGATACACAAACACACCATCCATATAGGAGTCCTTGCCAGTAAATCATACCAGGGCTTCATTTCCTTCAAAAGATCCCGAATCTCTTTCACAACGAAAACAGCTTTCTCGTCTGATTCTGATCTGACATCAAGGCTTATAGGCTCACCAAAAAATCCACTTTGTGATTCCATTTCAAGAGTAAGCCCCTCAGAAGGATCGTTTTGAGCTTCAAATACGATCTGTGTAATATGTCTAAAGTTAGGATTGCTAAAGCTGATGATCTCCTCAATATTATCCGTCTCAAGGATACTCCCATCAACACATTTAGCTGTAAATTCAGTATGTTTATATTGTTTGAAGATGAAATTTTGAATTGCTCTCAAACCATCTTTATCAACGATCAGGCTATGTTCAATTTCGGTGTCAATCCTGGTTTTCATATAATCTCCTTTGACTGCCTGTACTACGACAAATAGGTGGCAGAGATTGCTGAAAACCTAAAATAAACCACAACCCGCCGCAACTCAAAAACATGTACAGCGATCCGTATGGGTTCTGAAAAAGTGTATGAAGGCGGGTCATTCATACATAACCCAAGTTATGACGTAAAAGATTGGAAAATGTCTATATTTTAAGAGCGCATCTGTTGCAGGGGGCGTACCGAAAATTTGAAGACCGTTTAGAAAAAGAAAATCTGACATTTAATTTATATGCAAAAAGCGTGCCAATATGAGCGTTGTTCCAGAGAGCTATATTCGTAAAGAGTTGTTTTACATAAAGAAAAAGAGTCAATCTGACTATATCATATCGTCGCTGAATAAGTCGGATTGACTCTTTTTCAAGACCTTATATGGTCTTAAAAGACGTACTATGGTCTCAATGGTCCCGAAACTGTCGAAGTCTTCTTCACCCCAGGCTGTGATAGTATTTCTGCTTTATACCACACAACTTGAGTTACATAGCAGTGTCTCGCAGTTCAACGAAAAAACCCTTGAATGAATGAAATTCTCTGAGTATGATGAAAAAGGATTACTGGCATTGTGCTGGACGGGACAAACCTTCTGGATCGTGGCTCAAAATCATGCCGCGATGACAACCACCAACGCCCAACCAGCCTCCAGTCTCTCTTTTTTATCTGCGTTCATCTGCGTCATCTGCGTCATCTGCGTCATCTGCGGAAAATCCGTCAACTCCGACATCTGCGTCATCACCGTCAACACCGTCAACACCGTCATCTGACCTTAACCAGTAACACCTA
>JAPPMR010000505.1 GCA_028818995.1 Candidatus Poribacteria bacterium
AGTGGAGAGTGTTTAATCGGGTAGAAATCCCTTCGCGTGATGATTCTTCTAATCCTTTCGTAATTGATTTTGTCGTCCTCATTCCTGGATACCATTCTGTAATCTGTAATCAGATGGTGCAAAATGATTCTAGCACAGACCAAGTCCGAGACGTTATGTCTACTTTGAAAGATCACTTTGAGAACTACTTTGATTCTAATTCTTTATTGTCTCTCGGCGGTATTGGTATTTTAGCACGTGACACTGATTATGTAATCTGGCTAACGAAGGACAATTCCTATACGACCCAATTCGTGGGGTCCGATGAATTGGTTGAGACACTGGAAAATTATGTCGGTGTTTTGTATAATGCAGAGTGGACAGAAATTGAGGAATGGGAAAAGGCACGAGAACAAATGGATGAACTACAACATGAGTTGGAGATGACAGACATGACAACCAAGACAATATACAGGTACGATTTAGAGACTTCTCGCCGGGAACTGCTGCGCTTGACCCTCGATCAACTCAATAGTTTACAGCGTATGCAGGACAACGATCGTTGCCTGATTAAAGGTGCAGCTGGTACAGGTAAAACTGTTCTTGCCATGGAACTCGCAAAACAGCGTTGTGAAGATGGAGAGACTGTCGCACTCTTGTGCAGCAATCCAAATCTAAGTCAGCGTTTTGAAAAATGGGCCGAAAAACTTTCTAATGAAAACAGCGGTCAGATTTTAGCGGGCACCCCCGCTTCTTTGCTATCCCTTGTTTTCGGAAATAACGATTCTCTCAAAAAGAATCACATGGAAAGACTACAGAAATCTGCTGAACCCGAAACAGGAGAGAGATTTTCTAAACTTGAAACAACTCTGCGATTGGGTTCCCTGGATAATGCTTGGGAAGATTTTATAACAAATTCGATTGCGGATCTTAAAGAGGGTGGACTCGGCAGCTATTTCGATTATTTGATTGTCGATGAGGCACAGAACTTATGCCGCGATGTGTTTCTAAAATTAATGAATGAGTTGTTGAAAGGCGGATTAGTTACTGGACACTGGAGCATGTTTGGAGATTTCGATCATCAAGATCTCGTCTCTTTCAACTTTAGAGAAGGCACAGATGCCCAGAATGAATCTGGCGAAGACGAATTCCAATGGCTGCGCGAATTGAATGAATTTGGTGAACATGATGCCCAATGGCTCCGTGAATTGAACAAACAGCTTAGTGAATCGGGTGAACCTAAATTCAAATGGTGGTACAATGATGAATTGGAAACTAACTGTCGTAATACCCATGAGGTAGCTGATGCAGTTGCTAGGTTAGCTGAGGTCACATCACCAGCTAAGTCCGGTGTGCATGGCCCTCCGATTGAACGGAAATATTTTCGGGATGATACACAATTAGGGGATATGTTGAATGACGTGATAGCTACTTGGGAAAGAATAGGTTATGAGTCTAGACAGATCATATTGCTGTCAAGTGTGAGTGGTGCTGAATTTGATACCGAACGTTCATACCACAAAGATTGGCGGCTTCTCAACATAAGTGAAGTTTCAGAAGATGATCAAGGAGAAACAAAAGTTGAAGATGATCCAGGAAAACTCTTGGTTCCTGGTGGTCCTTCTCAAGGAGAAATTCTCAGGTACAGCGATGTTTATGACTTCCAAGGGTTAGAAAGCGACTTGGCTATTCTTGTGATGCCTAAAACTACTGAACACGTTGAAATAGCAAAGGGTATCACACTGCCTCAAGTAGAACACCTTAACAGGGTACTTTATACGGGTATGAGTCGGGCAAAGATGATGCTCATTATCCTTGCACATGAAAGTTACAAAGATAGACTGGAGCGACGATGGGAATCCTATGATTGGTTAAGTCACTAAAGGGATTGTTATAAAGAAACCATGGTGAGCACTGGGAATGAAATTGATCAACGATTAACAAGTTACATAACTTGCGAAAGACTATACAGTGCCTCACAACACGGAAGATGGGTTCGCTTTAAAAACGTTTAGAGTAAACCGGATATCCAGCCCTAAAACTGTTATCAATAGACTTTCAGATTTCTTAAATGGCGTTCAATCTTCCTACTTTTGTAACCGAGGTCCCATGCCTTTTTAAAAGCTCTCCGTGCTACAGTTGTGTCATTACTATCCAGCAATGCTACCACCCCCGCGTAGTAGCACTCAACTTTACTATTAGGGGGATAATTGATTTTGCTATTTAATAGTTTTACAGCCATGTTAACCTCATCTATTCCACCTGATATGAAATTAGCATCTATAAAGTCAGTGGCATAATTCGGGCAAAGTCTGACAGTGTTGTCG
>JAPPMR010000561.1 GCA_028818995.1 Candidatus Poribacteria bacterium
TGGAATCACATTTCTATTTCCAACAGAACCGATATGATTGTAAAATTTGCCTTGGAGCGGTGGAATACTCGGAACGTGTAAACTATGGAAGGAAATCCTTTTTCCGATTCCTATCAAAGTGCTTTCGCGTGTTGAAGAGGGACTATAACGCTCAGTTCATTCAAGAAAAAACGTGTTGCTAATTTTTCGGTGAGCCGATTTTTATGAAAGAAACAGTAAAAAGCGTATTTAGCACGAAACTCAATGAATTTGTTAAAACACTCAATTCGTACGTTGAGACTGCTAATGGGCAGTGGACAATCAAAGGTTTCATTGATATCTACCGGAGAATTTACACAATTTCAACAGATACGAAAATCGTATCTAAATTATTGGAAATCCATCTGTTGCCCCAATTGTTAGCGTTCGCGGAAGAAAACGGTTACACGCTTATCCCTGCGGAAAAGCAGAATTACTATCCAGATATTTCCTTGATTAGCGAAACTGGAGATCACAAGTTTGCACTTGATTTTAAAACAACATACAGACTTCCTGAAAATCCAGAATTCTGTAATGGCTTAACGCTCGGTTCGCACGGAAATTATTTCATAGAGCGCGATAACCGTAAAAACATTCAGTTTCCCTACAATGAATACATGGGACATTTCTGCTTGGGAATTATCTATACACGAGCGAGTGCTACATCAGTAGATGAAACAGAGTTGTATACGCTTGAACACTTGAACTCAATTCCTTCTGTCATTAGAGATTTTCAGTTTTTTGCGGTTGAGAAATGGAGAATTGCAAGCGACAGAAGGGGTAGTGGTAATACCGCAAACATAGGTAGCATCAATAAAATCGCTGACATTCTATCAGGTAACGGCATGTTTGGTCAGTTGGGCGAAAAATGGTTTGATGACTATTGGATGAATTACCGGAAGATTACCGTGCAGGATGACACGGGCAAAACGACAAAAATTACAAACCTGCATGATTTCGTTGTCTACAGAGGCGGAGATACAAATCTTGTCGTTCCGCGCGCCTCACAAAGGAAAGCACGTTCAAAATGAAGATCCTTATTCCACCTATAAAATGTCAAGGCATCAAAAGTAAATTGGTTAAGTGGATAGATGAGACACGCCAATGGAATGGAGAAGGGGTTTGGATTGAACCATTCATGGGGTCGGGGGTCGTCGGGTTTAATCTTAAACCACGCAAGGCTCTTTTCTGCGATACAAATCCACATCTTATTTCCTTCTATCAGGGAATAAACAGCGGGGTGATAACTCCGATTGTTGTCCGCGAATTTCTCGAATCAGAAGGGACCCAGTTAGCTAAGCACGGTGCAGACCATTATTATGAAGTCCGAAAACGATTTAATGTAGAGAAATCTCCTTTAGACTTTCTGTTTTTGAACCGCGCTTGTTTTAACGGGCTTATTCGTTTTAACAGGAAAGGCGAGTTTAATGTGCCGTTCGGGCATAAGCCGAAACGCTTCTCTAAAGCCTATATCACTAAAATCGTGAATCAGGTGGAATGGGTTGCCAAAAGCACCAGCCTTAGCGATTGGACTTTTTTGCATCAGGACTTTCGCATTACGCTGTCTTGTGCAACTGAGAACGACCTCATCTATTGTGATCCGCCTTATGCCGGGCGACATACCGACTACTTCAACACTTGGAATGAAGCACACGAAAAATCGCTCTATGAAGGTTTGAAAACAACGAAAGCACAGTTTATTCTCTCAACCTGGCATAGCAACGAACATAGAGAAAATCCCGCGATCCCGAATCTATGGTCAGAATTTAATGTCATCACAAGGGAACATTTTTATCATGTCGGTGCCAAGGAATCCAATAGAAAACCGATGTTGGAAGCACTCATCACCAATTTCAAACCGGCGGCAGCTATGCCGAGAAAAAACACTGATGAACTCAATAGTTATGCAGCAGACGCGCTACAGTTAAAATTTATTCGTCAGAAACAGCAATGGACATATACCTCGAAAAACCCTCTTTCCGAAGAAACAGAATAACAGAAAATTGGATTTTTCTGTTGCTTTTCTGGTAGTATATGCTATAATTATATAGTAAGGAACAACTTTTTGAACGCTGCACTTACGTGCAGCGTGATGTATATTAGGAAACGAAATTATGACTTACGTTGACGGATTATTGTCATCGCTGACGCGCGTTAGAAAAGCACGTTCGTTACGCGCCTCTTCATGGGACACAACTGGAAGAAATAACGACGCATGGAATGTCGAACCCGGCGAAACCTGTGTTATCGCAGACCTTCAAGGCCCCGGCTGTATTAA
>JAPPMR010000614.1 GCA_028818995.1 Candidatus Poribacteria bacterium
TTCATGGTCAACATGTCGGGTGTCGCTTCGCTCTACCCGACCTACAATCCGCTACAATGATTTATGAGATACACTATAGTATATTCTCATTTATTAATGATCTCTTGAAATACCATGTCCACATTTTGATAAAACGTTCCGAGTTGTTAAACCCTATCATCAAGTACGCATTGAAAAGGGAGAAGATAACATGGAAAACACAAAGGGGAGGATTCTTTGGATTGATAACGCATTAAGAGTACCGTTGGCAAGTCCATATCTGAAGTCTGAGCAGAAGCTTTATGTGCGATTTTTAGAGTATCATGGGTATGATGTCTCGTTAACAGATAGCGATGAAGAAGGGATCGCTTTACTCAAAGGTAAGACGTTCCACGGTGTTTTATTAAATTATGAAATGCCAACTGGCAACGTTGATTTGCTTTCACGCATCCGGAAAGAGGATGCACATATTCCCATTATTCTGCTGACTAAGTCAGGTGGACAAGAGATAATGGAGAAAGCAAGCCTTCATGGTGTTGACGATGTCTTAATAATGCCAACAAACCCCAGACAGTTGGTTTCATCACTCGCATTTTTACTTGAAAAGCGTAATATTCGAGAAACATATACACCACAAGCGTACGTTGATAACTTTAATAAGCAATACACACTGGAACACAATCAAACACAGACTTTAGCCGATGAATATCAACAGGACTGGCAAGCATGGATAGATACGTATATCCATTTTGTTGAATGGGATATTAAATTAGATACACTTTCTAATGTTGATGAGCTTAAAACAATCCATGCCAGTGAAAAACGTGAAGCCAATTCTGTTTTTGCTGATTATATTCAAAACACTTACAGTTTGTGGCTTGAAAGTGAAGATTCTCCCACTTTGTCTG
This sequence comes from Candidatus Poribacteria bacterium, assembly GCA_028818995.1. The sequence goes on from JAPPMR010000614.1 coordinate 888, forward strand.
TGGATGTTTTTTACAAATATGTGATTCCAGAGATACAGATGGGGAAATCCGTGCTGTTTGTCGTAATGGATTGTATGCGGTTGGACCATTGGTTGAAAATTGAACCTCTGCTCTACCGTGATTTCCACATGACAAAGTACTATTACTATTCTATTTTGCCTACGTCAACCCATTATGCTCGTAATGCTATTTTCAGCGGTTTATTTCCACGAGATTTGGCTGAACGATACCCTAATCTGTATGCCGAACCGGATGAAGAACATACAAGTATCAACCGCTATGAAAAAGAACTCATGTATTTACAACTTGAACGGCATGGGATAGCTTTAAAACCATCACCACATTACTTCAAAATTTTCGATGCACGTGGTGAAATTCAATACCTACAGTGGTTAACAGATGCAAACCGGATTAGTTTGGCAGCAGTAGTCGTCGATTTCCTTGACATGTTGACGCACCTCAGAAGTGAGACGCCTCTATTTCAGCAACTTATTTCAAATGAAGAAGCGTTTAGGGCACTTGTGCAAACGTGGTTTCAGAATTCACGAATTTACAAAATTATCAAGCTTGCAGCTGAACGTGGAATTACGATAATAATTACATCCGATCACGGTTCAGTGCTATGTCAAAACGCAGTCAAAATATCAAGTCCCTACGAACTTTCGAGTGGACTGAGAGCAAAAAAGGGCAAAGACATATCCTGTTCACCTGAAGCAGGTTTGTTGATAGATAACCCTGAAGTATACAGATTACCACATAGCGCAGCAGACAAGAACTACATTCTCGCGAAAGAAGATTACTATTTTGTATATGAAAGACAGTTTAACGTGTATAAAGAGATATTTCAGAATAGTTTCCAACACGGGGGCATTTCATTCGAAGAGATGATTCTGCCATGTATTGTCCTTGAACCGCGGTGAGGTTGAGTGGTCAGGTAAACTGTCAAATAGATTTTTACGTTATCAGGAACCAAAACTTATACCATTTCTGAATAATGATACTACATTATTTCATAAATCGGTTGTCCGAATGCAACACCTCTTCTGTAGGAGCGACCTCCTTGTCGCGACCAGGAGGTCGCTCCTACAAAGAAACTCAAAAATCGGAATGATACTTTGTCAATTAGAAATGGTATTACTTGAATACTCTCTTCCAAGGAAAAGAAACGTATGCTAAAAAACACCAAACCTAACAAAACTTTACTTTGCGCGCTGTTAACATTCATCACAATAATATTTCCGATTTGCACACAAGCACAGTTTCCTGATTTTGATCTTTCTGAAAATCAACCTGTAGAAAAATTAAGCGCTGAAGGGTTTATCTCTTTGGATAAGGTACAACCCGGCAGAGACTTCAAAATTGCTGATGTTGTGAAAATTGCAAAAGGATGGCATGTCAATG
>JAPPMR010000496.1 GCA_028818995.1 Candidatus Poribacteria bacterium
TTTGACTGCTACCATCTACAAAGAACACATCACACGTAGCTTCGTATGCCCAATTTCGCTTGTATTTCAAGGTTGTCATAAGATACCTCATTGTTTTGTAGGTTTGCTTCAATGCCGCAGTAGCGTCACCATTGTGCTACATAGAATACTACCGCGACAGGTTTTATGTGAGCAGTGTCAATGAACTATTGATGTTTGCCAACCCTTTTCACTATGTCAGTAAGGTAGTTAGGTGTCATCCCTAACTGTGTGTGAGTAGCGTTGTGAACTTGCGTAGCAAACGATTGATTGATTTCATACTGACTTATTGCCACAATGATACCACAATCTTAAATTGTTGTCAAGTGTTTTTCCATGTGTTTCGTTTCAAAGGTAGATTTTAGCGTTGTATAAAACCATTTATGCAACACTAAAACCTTATTTTGAGATTTTAGCGTTAGAACTGGATGATCTCACACCAGCGCGAGCAATCAGCAAATCCATGCAAATCCACAAATCCATGCCTGCCCAATTCCGCATGAATCCGCATGGATTCGGGGGGTGGACGGGGTATAGGCCGCCAAATGCCCCCGCCCTCACACATCGCCCGATATGACGGGACTAATGAACCCACAGATATATAATTTTTAAATTTTTTTTCCAAATATTAGGGGTTTGTGGTATAGTATTGAGTGATATGTCAATCCCAATAGACACGATATTTGCCCAAAATTACCCCCAAAATAGCAAAACACATGGAATAAATAGGCTAAAAACACATGGCAGAATTCAGGCGTATCCTCAGTGCCTTACTGGATCGCGACAATGCATCAAAAAAGAAAGTTGCTGAGTTTTGCAATGTGAACCCGTCTGCTGTGACACATTGGGCAAATGGATCGGCAAAACCTACCCTAAATAACCTTATGAAATTGAGTGAATACTTCAAGGTTTCTATCAATTACCTGTTAGGCATGCAGGTCAATGAGAATTTATCCGATATTCAGCACGAGATGGTGGAAGGGATGTTGTATTTTTCTGATGACCAGATGGCAATGTTCCATAATTTCTATAAATTTCTGTTGACTTTCCCGAAAAAGCGATAATTTCTGTTGCTTTTTTCTGAATTTTGTCGTATCCTTTAACCAATGTTGTTCGGCAGGAAGTGTCACTGCCTCGCTTGAGGCAGTTTCTGCCAATCCACTTGACACTGGGCAGCAACATTAGAATGAACGACATGACCCTACAAATAACACGCATATTATCCTATTCAGAAGAGAATATTATGTCTATAAAACAAGTATTATTTACTTTGGGATTTCTGATTCTAATGGGAATGGTCGGGATTGCAATAGACCAAGTTAATTTGCTAAGCATTTTGGCTTTTTGTCTTATTGTTGGAATTCCTTTATACGTAATCACAAACAGGTCTAAATTCATCCATCTATGGCAAAGTAAAAGACGACAAGACCTCATAAACCGGTATGGATTTTATGAAACCGTAGAAACTCAGAAAGGAAAACTGATCGGAGATGACATGCTTGGAGATATAAGTATGGAAAAGTGGACAGATGACAATTGGGCAGACCTTGGACATTTGGTTAGTCGTCAATTAGATGGCGATCCTACTACACTTACATTCCAATCCCCTAAATTGTCTGAAGCAACACTTGTAGATATAGTTGCAGAAATATTAGTTAGAAAACATAACAATACGATTGATGTAAGTAACTTTATAGAAATATTAAAACTTGCATGTTTTGAAGATCAGAAAAAGTGAAATGATGAAACTGAAAAGGGAACGCAATATAACAAGTTCATTGCCCGGACTGGCGCGGCATACCGTGCATGAAAACCTGCATATCATTATAGATATGCGGAAGGAAAAGACACGTTATGTCGGCTTGTAGTGCCAAATTCCGTTTGGGTACGGGTATATGTTATGTCCGTTTGTGCGGAAACGTATCAGTTTTGATATACCGATGCCGATTTTCCCAAAACGGTTCAAAAGTACGAATAAGGGATGGGAATGGTGTGAAAAACACGCGCTTGCTTGGAAAGATGATCGCAGATACACGATATTCAATATATTTATTTTGTGGTTGGGTCTTTATGGGGCGATTATGTATGCTGCGATGAGTCATACAAGAATCCACATGGCGTTGATGCAGTTTTTTATCATTCCGTTTTTATGGTTTTATAAAGCAGATAGCAGCATCGTGAGGGTTGGTGCAAAAATCACTGCCATCACAATGCTGCTATTTGGTATAATAAACCTATTGACCACATATCATGATA
>JAPPMR010000961.1 GCA_028818995.1 Candidatus Poribacteria bacterium
AACATACCGCCCCTACGGGGCTCAAGAGATGGATTATCCGTTTTCTATAAACATATCGTCCCTACGGGACTAAAGAACTGGAGGGAACTCGTTTTCTAAAAACATAGCGTCCCTACCAAATCAACGCTATGAATGCCATTTAGGCATTCCCCGTATGGCATTCAGTGGGACTAAAGCGTTTGCTATAGTCATTTTAAACTAATATTGCTACATAAAGTGTCGCGTAAACGTAACCTCTCTAAACTATAACTATGAGTAACACACATTAACTAAAAACTCTTAAAACTAAATAACCCTACTATCCTTCAAGTAGTCTGAAAGTGCATCCGTTTAGGTGTTTATAATGAAAACTACCTATAAGTAAAAGAGACTTATGCATAATATGATCATATACAGACATTGGCAGCCCGGTGATGATGATGCCGTTCTGAAATTGTTAGTGCCAGCTGAACAGTGCAAAGAAGACTATTACCGAAAAAAGTTTAACAGTCCATCCCTTGAGCCAGAAGGAATTCGTTTAGCACTTGTTGGTGAAAGAGTCGTTGGACATACATTTGGTTCAAGAACTTCACTATTTGTTGAAGGAAAAGTCCAAGATTTTGGTTTGGTGACACTTGTATTTGTTGCTCCAGACATGCGCCGACAAGGTATTGCAACCCGCTTGATGCGGGATCTAAACATATACTTTGAAAGAAAAGGTTATAGAGGAAGCATTCTATATGTTGAGACTGCAGAAGCCTATCAACTGTATCAAAAAGTTGGATATCAAGAGGTTACCAGAGAATTACGTACAGAAATCACTTCTCAACCAAAATCCTCTCCACTTAAATGGAAAGCGGTAGTGCCAGAAGATTTCAATATCTTACATGAACTTAAAAGGTGTTGGGGGACTCATAATTTTCCTGTATTTTGGAATTCTCAAGTTATTGGGATACATCAGTTCAATATGAAGCAGTATCGTGCCCTACACCGTGGAAAGAGAATTATCGGATATGCAAAATGGGACGACCTTTCGGAACACCGTCCACAAGGATTGATCCATGATCCGATAGTGCCAGATGAAGATCCGATGGAAATCATTGCATCAGTGCAGGCAGAGATCACAGCAACACGTGCATGGAAAACTACTGAAGGGAGTATATATGAAACTCCACTGCGGTCCTATGGTTGCATATTCAAGCAAGGAAAGATGGTTGATATGGTGGCATCCTTTGGTCAGAACATTGATTTGACCAAGATTCACCGGACCGTGTGGTGAAGAGAATGTACCCAAATATATTTGACAACAATTTACGAATTCATATCATTGTTCTTCATTAAAATAATTCAGAATTGTATTATGCAGGAGCCCATTCGTTGCTACCAGTGAAGCAGTGTCTTTCGTGATGGCTTGTCCCTGTATATCCGTCACCATCCCACCAGCTTCCCGTACAATAACAGTAATTGCAGCGATGTCCCAAATACTAATCGCTGCTTCAATCACAGCATCCACTCTACCAGAAGCCACGAGGTGATACATATAGAAATCACCAAATCCCCTTGTGCGTGCAGCATCGTTGATAAGGTTGTAAATACCGGGGAAAGTGCCTTTTTCTATGAACCATTTTATTCCGCCGTGGCAGATCATTGCATCTGCAGGCTGTGCAACATCAGAAACCTTGATCGGTTCACCGTTCAGAAATGCCCCTTTGCCCGTTTCAGCATAAAGAAGTTCGTTTAATAATGGTGCATTAGAAACACCGAGAATGAGTTCATCATCTTTCATCAGGGCAATCTGTGTGCCGAAGATTGGAATTTTGCGAATGTAATTCTTCGTAGCATCAATCGGATCAATAATCCATATATAAGGAGATGTTCCTCTTTGTATTCCATATTCTTCGCCCAAGAATCCGTGGTCGGGAAATGCCTGTGTGATGGTTTCGCGGATCGCTTTTTCCGCTTCGGTATCGGCGCGGGTGACTGGGGTTTCGTCATCTTTTAGTTGCACTTTTATCGTATCAGCTGCATAGTATGATGTAATAATTTCTTCTGCATTTTTTGCCGCTTCTAAAGCGACAGTTAAAAATTGACTCTGCATAAATTTTCACCTATTTTAAATATTTGTAGTAAGTTCAGTCTGAACGTGTCTTCCATAACCAGCGCGTTATCTTAGAGAAGAATGAACGATGCTTTGCCACAAACCGATAGACTGCTTCAGAAAAACGTCCAAACCCCGGTAGGTTATAGTAGCACCATAAGAAAAAACGGTTATTTAGGGCGCGTAAGACTGCCTC
>JAPPMR010000601.1 GCA_028818995.1 Candidatus Poribacteria bacterium
ACCATATTCTGATAGTATTTTCCCATCTTTCAATTACGTGCTTTTTTCCTTCAGGACTAAAAGACAAGATTAAGATTTAATCCGTATGCCCTGTGAGTGTCCGTTTATGTTCTCCAGTTTTTGCGTTCCACAAGCGGATTGTCCTGTCATCACTCCCAATAGCGAGTGTTCTACCAATCGGACAAAACGCAACGCTATTGACAGCATCTGTCTGTCCTATGAGTGTACGTTTATATTTTCCCGCTTTAGTCAAACTCACGTTGATATTACCATTCAAAAACAGTACCAAGCAACCGCATCGGTTCATCACGAAGCCAACGATATATCTGTGGCACTTCATTGAGGTTTACCTTGTGCCGAATAAGCGGAGCAATTTTAATTGACCCTTGCCTAAGAAAACGACACAGATTTTCCAGATCATCACGCGTAAAGTGACTACACTGAAGAATGCTGATCTCCTTGAATTGCCCAACATTAAAGGTATAGTTAACATCAAAACGCCCAGCGACCAAAAGCAAACGCCCGCGGGTTTTACAAGCCTGAATCATTGGTGTAACCATATCTGGAACACCTGCGAAATCCATGACCGCGTCATAACTACCATCTGCAATTTGCGCTTTCCATCCATCGCCACTCGTGTTGAAAACATTTTCAGCAATACCGAGTTGACGCACCTGTTCTAATCGGGATTCATCAATATCACACACAGAAACACGTGCCCCCATTGCATGAGCAATCTGCGCAGCAAACATGCCGATACATCCCTGCCCCACAATAAGCACCCTTTCACCGATACGTGGATCAACTCGTCTACAGCAGTGCATCGCTACACCCGATATGCCGAAAAGTGCAGCTTCAGCAGGATCAATATCATCTGGCAACTTCAGTAGCAATCCATTTTCCGCAATCGTAAACCGTTCTACATGGTCTACGCTGGCGTAAATCAGATCGCCTATTTGAAGTTGTGTAACATCAGGTCCCGTTTCAATGACTCGTCCAACGTTCTGATAGCCACCACCACACGGCAAATTTTCATCAGAGGGTGCATAGTTCCCCCCAATAAGTTGATTGCGTTCAGTACCGTTGGTTAAACCGGTAAAGACTGCTTCACACAGCACCTCATTGCGTTCAGGCGGAGCAGGCTCTTTCCAATCGGTGACCACAGTCTTTTCGCGTCGCTTATGGGGCAATAGTTTAATAACAATCGCTTTCACTGTTTTTGATTCCTTAAAAAATCCGATATGCTTTTACCTATTAAGTTAACCCATTCCCGCTAATTTGTCAAGTTGTTCTGAAATACCAACAAAACCATTAAATTGTCACGATTCACCATTGTTGGAGGGGTTTTCAACCCCGATTTCCATGCACTTCTTATTGTTGGAGAGGTTTTCAACCCCGTCGAATGCCAAAAAGCGCATTAGGCGTTGATTTGGATTTCTTTGTAGGAGCGAGCTCCAGCTCGCGACTTAACGATTCACCATTGTTGGAGGGGTTTTCAACCCCGATTTCCATGCACTTCTTATTGTTGGAGGGGTTTGTAATCCCGATTTCTTTCTTTGTAGGAGCGATCTCCGAATCGCGACTTAACGAGTAAAACAGATAAAAACGAAACTGAAGTGATTGACACATCAACCACGCCTCAATAATTTCCGACTCTTTAGAGTTGCCCAAACGCCACCAAACCTTTACCAAAACGCTAACAATCCAATCTTAAAATCCGCGCAATTCGTGTAATCCGCATAATCCGCGATTCAGAAATTGACAAAACTATACCCACCTACCAACTGAAAACCGACAACTGAAAACTATATTCTGCAAACTTATTGGATATATATTGGATATCTATTGTTCCAAACACCGCAGAAACTTCTCATCACCACCCATAACCTGTTAAAATACCAGTATGAAAATACAAGAACGACCCCTCAATCACATATACGACCATTTTAATCACAGGGAACGCAATTTGTACGTGGATATGTTGAAATTACTTGACGAATCATTTCAGAGAATACTACTGGAACCAGACACCCCTGACAAACGCAAAAAACTAACCAGATGCAAAAACAGCTACACAACACTTCTTGAGACAAGAAATATACTATTTAAGCAAAAAGGTTGTACCTCAATACAACTTAAAATATTAAAAATTAATTCTATTTTAAGAAAACTGCCCTAAATCCTTACATAGACTGGGTTTAGGGCGAATTTTAAAATCATACCGTGGTATGAAATTTCATACCGTACGGTATGATTTAATGAAGGTG
>JAPPMR010000621.1:0-1844 GCA_028818995.1 Candidatus Poribacteria bacterium
TTGCTGAGCCACTTCTTGATAGGGAGCATAGTCTATACGATCTTGTGTAACGTGTTGCCACTGTGCAATCCAGTATCGGCAAAAATCGCAGTCATCATCGTATACAAGGAGCGGTTTGCTAACTTGTGATTGCATCTGTGTAGACGGATTAGTTCCATGCCCGATGAATTTTGGAGATTGCATCGACCACCTGATCCATATCCGATTCAGAACCGAGGAGTAGATTTTGGAAAAGCCATACGCTCTGTTCACAAACTAATTCTGCATTTGGACATGGTAATGAACGGATGAGATGGGGATATTTCTCGGCAACGTGTGCCATTCCCGGTTCCTCCGAAAGCGGAGAACGGTAACCGATAGAACAAGGTATTCCTTCTGCTGACAATGCATTGACAAACTCTTGTCGTGATTTTCCACCGAAACCTTCCGGGTTATACTTCATACAGTATAGATGGTAGCCGTGTTTTGTAGCCCATTTAGCAAGTTCTGGCGGTGTAATGCCGGGTATGGCTTCCAATGCGTTGGAAAGGTAGGAAGCATTCCGATTTCTAAGGTTTGTTTGTTCTTCCAAAAGTTCCAATCTCACCGACAGTATCGCAGCAAGGTATTCAGAGGGACGGTAGTTCCATCCGAGTCGAGGATATTCCCATCTTGCACCACCGGGTGCGCGACCTACATTCATAAAGGCACAAACCCGATCATGAATATCTTTGTCGTTTGTGGTAACCATGCCACCTTCACCCGATGTAAGATTTTTGGATGCTTGAAAACTAAATGCGCCAACATCGCTCAGGCTGCCAACCTTCTTTGTCTGAAATTCTGCTCCGTGTGCTTGTGCACAATCTTCAATAATCTTGAGTTGATGTCGTTGCGCAATTTCTTGTAATGCCCCCATATCAGCAGGATGACCACCAAGGTGGACAGGAAGAATCGCGCGGGTTTCTGGACGAATTGCCGCCTCTACCGCATCAAGATCAATTGTAAATGTATCTGGACATACATCTACAAACGCTACAGTGCAGTTACGTTCTAAAACTGCGCTTGCAGTCGCTACAAACGTGTAATTCGGGACGATTACTTCTCCACCATCGCTGAATCCATCAAGGTCAAGTGCTCCAGCTAAAGCGGCACTGATAGAATCTGTCCCGTGTGGCATAAAGAGGGCATAATTTGTGCCAGAATATTGGGCATACTGCTCACAAAAACGCGGTATCATTGCCCCACCGCTGCCTTCGTTCCCACTTAAGTAGACTTCGCGTAGTAGCGGTTCAATCTTTGATTCCCATTCATCAGATGTATTTGATGGCCAGGAGGGCCACGGATGGGTTTGTATATCTCTGACAGGCGTGCCGCCAGAAATTGCTAATTGGTTGGACATGTATATCTCCGATGGGATATAAATTGATTACAGTCATTTGTAAACCATAGGGTACCTTAACATAGAATTTATTGCAAGGAAAAAGGCAATTTGACAATCACAGAATTAGGGTATACAATTAATGGGTATAATATCTTTATAGCAATAAAATTGCTTATAACAAATGGGGAGTTACAAATTGAAGAATTTTTTGATAATGCTGCTTGTGTTAGGATTTGCAGCTATTAGCATTACTGGCTGTGAGAAGAAAATGGTAGATTCCATGATGGATGCCGTTGAACCATCAGAGACACCAACAAAGGATAATCCTGAAGCGTATACAGTTGCATTGGTACAAGCGGCAATTGATCTCTACAAAACAGAAGGCCTTGATGCAGTTATAGCTTACCACAATGATCCCGCAAATATTGATGGGCAGTGGTATGTGTTCATTACTGATGAAAACGACATTTTTGTAGCACACGCG
>JAPPMR010000621.1:1854-2262 GCA_028818995.1 Candidatus Poribacteria bacterium
GATCTCAAAGATGTTGAATGGCTTGCTGAAGATGTTGAACGTCATGATGGATCGACTTTGGGTGCAAAAATCGCCATGGCAACAGCAACAGGTTCATGGATTGATTATTTGTGGCCCAATCCTGAAAATGAGCAAATTGAGCAGAAACGTACTTGGGCGATTCGACATGACGGATACCTCTTCGGTACTGGGTATTATGTGCCTGTAGAAAACGATTCTGGTGAACAGACCACTGAAGCAGCAGAAAATTAGATTATAGTGACCTTTAGAATTAATAGGACATTTTGAGTTGTGAATCAACGCCAAATGCGCTTATGGCATTTGGCGGGAGGGAACTCCGATTCCCGACTATCAGTGAGTTTCGTCGCGATTCGGAGATCGCTCCTACAGAAATGTGTCTCTTTAATT
>JAPPMR010000127.1 GCA_028818995.1 Candidatus Poribacteria bacterium
GTATAGCAGTACTGTATTGCGTTATCAACCTTCATGTTTTCCTTGACAAAAGCAAGCGTGTCACATAAAATATTGGGCAGATTTACGCAATTTTATCTTAGAACAGACATACTTTTTTAAAGGACAAATATATGGAAAAAACACACCTATTTCACGCGCCTTACCTTCATGCAATCGCCCGTACGATTTTTGTTGCTGCTGGCACTTCTCGCCACATCGCTGACGATGTTGCCGAGATTCTTGTAAAAGCGCATTTAGCGGGTCATGATTCACACGGAGTGCTTCGAATTCCTGCATATATCAGAGGGATTGACTCTGGACACATCAAACCTTCTGCTGAACCTGAAATCGTTGCTGAAACTGACAATACCTTACGCGTTGATGGAAACGGATCTTTTGGACACTATATTTCACGATGGTCAATACAAAAAGCGATTGAGAAGGCAAAAACATCTGCGTCATGCTGTGTTAGCATTTTCAACACTGGACATATTGGACGTTTGGGTGAGTATGCGGAAGCAGCAGCGGGAGCAGGTTGTATCGGGCTTATTTCTGTGGGAATGGGTGGCAAGGGCGCGGGACCGACGGTGCCTTATGGCGGTTCACAAGGCACTTTCAGCACTAACCCTATTGCTATTGGTGTTCCGACAGGTGACGATACGCCCTTCATTGTGGACTATGCTACGAGTGTAATAGCCGAAGGTAAAATTCAGGTTGCACGCAGTAAAGGGGCCGAACTGCCCGAAGGATGCATTTTAGATAAAAACGGCGCACCAAGTGTAAAACCTGCTGATTTCTACGATGGTGGTGCGCTGCTTGCTTTTGGTAAACATAAGGGATACGCGCTCGCGATGTTTACATGTTTGCTCGGTGGTTTAGCTGGAACGTTTGATGCAGAGACCGGACGGATGGGCGGCATCTTCATGCAAACCATTGATGTCAACGCGTTTACACCGGTTGCGGATTATCAGAAAGGTGTGCGTGCGTTTTTAGATGTGATTAAGGCTACGCCGCCTGCAAGCGGATTTGATGAAGTTTTGGCACCAGGAGATTTTGAATCCCGCTACCGGGCAGAACGTCTAAAGAACGGCATTGAGATACCAGATACGATCAACAATCAACTTCAAGAATGTGCTGATAAATTCAATGTTTCAATCGGTGAAGAGATAATCCAAGCAGAAGATAAAGTGCGTTACCAATAACGAATAGGAAATCTCTTTTTTCGATCGGTTTTCAACTCGGTGTTTGCTCATTGTTTTTAACAGGATACGACGAGACATAAAGACCTCGCCATACAAGAGATTGACAAGATATACTCTCATTAATCCTCTATTTCCACAGCGGTTCCATTTTCAGCAGATGCGTAGATAGCATCCGTAATTTGCTGAACGACAAGTGCTTGCTCCAAGCCAGTTATTGGTTGGCGGTTTTCACGGATTGCTGCAGCAAAATCGGACAGTGGATTACCGTGATGCGGACCTTCGGTATCACCGGTATCTGAAAGCGCATCTGAACTCACTCCATCTGCTGTTGTAGTTTGATTATGGATAATATTGGCAGGATTCCCATCTCCTAACTTAAGTTTTAGAGAACCTTCCGAACCAATTATCTCCCAATGGGAATGTGCATGCATAGTCATGAACTCACCGCGCTCAAGCGTAATCACGGTCCCATCTTCACACCGAACCAGTGCCGTATAGTGTGTCTCAGCATCGGAACCGGGTGCAATGTGTGATTCAAATACGGGTGGCACTGTCCACGTCTGTGCAAATACGGTTTTGGGTTTGAGTTCCCATCCTGTAATCCCAAGTAGAAAATCGATGTCGTAACATCCCCAGTTGACAAGGATACCACCACCGTTAAGTGCTTTTGTCAGCCTCCAATCGGGACGTGGCGTATCAGGTTCTTTTCCGCATCCGCGAATGGCGCGGCAATGCACAGTCCGAAGTTCACCTAAACCACCCGTTGTGATCAGTTGTGTCGCAAGACGCGCGGCTTTATTGAAACGGTTGCGTGATGAACAACAACCTGAAACGAACTCTCCGCGTGCGGAGATAAGTTGTTTAACTTCGCCAACATTCATCGCAATCGGTTTTTCAATCAGGACATGTTTCCCTCTTTCAAACGCACGCAACGCTACTTCAGTACGATATTGCGTTGGAAAGGCAAGAACGACTGCCTCAACATCATCATTATCAAGAAGATCAATGTCGTTCGTATACATTTTTGGCGGATTAAAACGTTCGGTTGCTCGCTCCCTG
>JAPPMR010000706.1 GCA_028818995.1 Candidatus Poribacteria bacterium
CAGCAATTGTTCCACCGAGTGGATGGATATCAGCATAGATTTTCATCAAAGCCCCAAGCCCCGAACTATCCATGCTGGTAACGTCTTTAAAGTCAAAGACGAGTTTCGGTGCGTCATTTGCCTGTGAAAGGCTATTTTGAACGGTATCTGTTAAGTCTTGGACATCAGATGCGATAATTCTACCATCAAGTTTAAAAATGAAAACGCCATCCCGCTCTGATTGAGTGATCGCCATTGGTGCAGCCTCCAGTTGCTGCGGTTATGAAATGTGCTTTAGGCATCGCCGCTTAACGCTGAGACAGCTTCATCTTCAGTATTGAAGTGTTCAAAGATACTCGCAAGCCGACTCCGCACAATTAAGTTTTTGATATTTTTTCCTACATTGAGAACGCCGACCCTGCCACCTTGTCGAGTAATCGTGACATGTGCCCCCATCAGTGTTCCCAGACCGGAACTGTCCATCATATTGACTTTTTCAAAGTCAATAAGTATCTTCGGGGTATCAGAGGCATCTACCTCTGCTGTGATTACTTCTCGCAGCTCGGATACCCCAGCACCCATAATTTTACCCGATGGTTCCAAAATTGTGACACCATCTTTGTAGCGAACCGTAGTTGCCATGTTTTTCTCCCTTATCTGTTTTTAAGTTATACGCCATTTCCCCTAATTCTGTTTCTATTATATGTAATTTTAATTTATTTTGTCAAGGGAATTTAAAACTTGTTGAAAAGTTTTAGTTTGTTAACGATTTTGATGAATGTGTTTAAGGTTTTTTAATAGAGTTCATGAAACGATTAAAATTCCAACGTATTTCACTTGCCTTTATAGACTAAATTAACCAGGACTTACGCAGTTCCTCTTATAGTGAAATACAAAAATATATGCACACTTTTGGTCTGTAGGACTTAAACCGACCTATTGGACTGTGCCGTAGCACAAACTTTCCAGTTTGTGCAGAGTGTAAGCAACCTAACAGGTTACGCTACAATCGTGTGCAAGTAATTATGGTTTCTACTATAAAGTTCCCTTATCAGGGTTAAAAGTGCTGGAATAACGACTTTTTAGACAAATTTGCCCGCTTTCTGCTCAATTTGCGTAAATCCTGCTCATTCAACCGCAAGTTACATATAGGCTTTAATAAATTTAACTTGATTAATTATATAAATCGTCTTATAATAACTGGACTATAATTTGGACAGTTTTAAGTTTTTAGAGACAAAAGCAGAAAAGAGGTTATCCCTTTAGTATACTTTTGAAAGGATATCAAAATGGTTCCTCTTTCCGCTTAGATACTATCAAGACTGCGTAAGTCCTGTTAACTATACTTAAACCAAGATAGAATTTTCATTATTGATTATAAAGGAACAAAATGTACTCCGTTGACAGATTACGAATTAAAGACCTTCCAAAAGATGAACGTCCTCGTGAACGACTTTATAAACACGGTCCCTCACATTTGAAAACATCAGAACTTCTCGCGCTGATTCTCAAAAGCGGTTTCAAAGGTACGACTGCTGTCCAGCTCGGTGAACAGATACTAACTGAGTATAATAACGATCTCAAGCGGATGGCAGAGAACCGACCAAAACAGTTTGAATCAATTAAAGGTGTTGGTTCAGCCAAAGCTGCACAACTGGTTGCTGCATTTGAATTAGGTCGTCGTTTAGCGCGTTCCCACGCTGACCGGGTTAAGATTTCCTCTCCGAGTGATGTAGCTGATATGTTAATGCCGCTTATGCGTGACCTCCGTAAGGAAGTAGTTTGCGTGATGTGTCTTGACACCAAAGGAGGTGTTACAACGCAAGGCATTGCGGGTGATTCCGATAACGAGATTCAATGGGGTAAAAAACTTATCTCTGAAGATACAGTGTTTGAAGGCACTTTAAACGCCAGCGTTTTTCATCCGCGTGAAATTTTTCGATTTGCAATTGAAGAGTCTGCAAACTCCATTGTTTTGGCACATAACCATCCATCTGGCGACCCACAGCCAAGTCAAGAAGATATCCGTGCTACGAAGCAATTGATTGAAGCCGGAAACTATGTCGGCATCAAAGTGTTAGACCACATTATTATCGGTGATGGCATCTTTTACAGTTTAAAGGAGGAAGGTGTTATTTAACGCTGCGTTGACGAAGAACCTCATATAACAACACCCCCGATGTAACAGATACATTTAATGAAGGAATTTGACCTAACATAGGCAGACGCACAAGATAAACACATTTATCCTAGACGAGCCTCCGAATTCCTTTCCATTCG
>JAPPMR010000439.1 GCA_028818995.1 Candidatus Poribacteria bacterium
GGTTATTGGTGTTCCATCTGGTAGGTATGGGCGCAGCAACCGGAGATTCAAATCCACTTCTTCCTTCCATTTGAACAATAGATTTAATCTCTCACTAAACAACGTTCTGGGTGTGTCTGCTGTCATCTCAACGATTTCACCGGAAGTGTCACGATACCAGCCTCTAAACTCCGCAGGTCTTTCCAAATCAGGTTGATGGATAAAGTATTCTTTAGCCCCCATTTCATCTAAATATATCTGAACTTTTTTATCTCTATCCTCATTTATCGTGCTATCCGATAGAAACTCAAATACAGTATCGGGTATAGCACCTTCTGCCCACGTATAGAAACTTCGTCTCAGTGGATATTTCTTTGCACCCAACACCACATATATATCGGGAGCAACGCATTTTTTCATGTCACCTTCACTATAATAGATAAAACTATCAACTCCGATAAGGATATGCGGTTCTGAATGATAAAGACGAAAAAGTTGGTCAAAGAAAAAGTTTATCTGTATACCATGATATAAGGTTGCTGCCATCGGTTCATCATCCTCAAATGGATAGCCTTCAAGATAAATGGTCGGTTGTCCAGTCGCTTTGGGGAAGATGGGCATATATTTATTCATTTTGGTGTCAAAGTCCTTGATGCTGTCCATTCTTATCTCCATCGCTTTCAATTCATTTCAAACTATGCGGTTACCATTAATTAATAAATAGAGTTTAATAACTTACTGTTCTCTGATATATTTCAATACCTTCGTCAATAATTGACGGACATCCAAATTGTGCCCCGTATTTGAAGTGTAGCACAATCTGGCAGATTGTGCTACAGAGATGGCAACTTCAGTTATCTGTTATATTTCCAAAACAGGTTTATTAAAGTGCCGCAATAATTTCAAAGTTCACTATAAGTTCACGAATTTCGTTCCGAACTTTTAATAGAATAATCGGTGATGAGGATAATTAGCAAAATCACGCTGCGTCCCTGACTCTTTGGATTGCTCCATTGAGCGCACGGCGCGTCAGTACACCAACGAGGTGTGTCCGCTGTTCGGCAGTGCCGCGCATGTCGCTAATCGGGCGAGCGATAGCTTGTGCGGCTTGTGCTGCCTCGTCAATAGTGGCATCAGAGATTTCTTTACCGGCAAGTAGCGCGCTGGCTTCTTCGGCAAAGAGAGGCGTGGGTGCAACAGCAGCGAGTGCGATCCGGGCAGAGACGATACGTTGTTTTGCCTCATCTAACACGACAGCAGCACCTGCCCCAACGACTGCAATATCCATTTCGTTGCGCGGGATAAATCTGAGATAGTAGGAACCGGAATTTTGCTGAGGTGCGGGTATTTTTATAGAGACAAGTATCTCACCTTTTCCGAGTACAGTCTGTCCGGGACCAGTGCAGAAATCTTGAACAAGTATTTCGCGTTCACCGTTTGGACCTGCGATAACACAGGTAGCGTTTAAGACAATTAGTGGCGGTATACAATCAGCAGCGGGTGAAGCATTGCAAAGATTACCTCCTACCGCAGCGCGCCCCTGAATGGCGGTGCCTCCGATGATTATGGTTGCATCTACCAAACCGGGATATGCCTCGCAAATCGCATCAACAGCATAAACCTGATAACACGGCACTGCTGCGCCGAGGGTCAACCCTGTTTCTACGTCATAATCTAATACGTTGACTTCCGGAATGGATTTGATGTCTATCATCCAGTCAAGCGTTCTTCTCCCCTCTCTTGCTTGAACGATTAGATCAGTGCCTCCCGCCAAGATTCTGGCTTGGTCACCTTTTTCGTCAAGCAATGCGACAGCTTCGGATACCGTTTTTGCTGCGATATATTCAAATGCTTGCATAGACACAATCTCCTTTCATTTGATATTGAATAAACTGTCATTTTTAATTAGATTATACCAGATATACGAAAAGATGCAAGTTTTTTCATTAGTGTCATTCTGAACCATTCAATTGTCGCGAAGTGTTCTTGTGGGAGGGAATCAACGCTGAATACGCGTTTGGTATTCAGAGAGGGTTTGTAACTCCGAATTTCTTTTGTAGGAGCGAGCTCCAACTCGCGACCTTTCGTAATATATCGCGAGCTGGAGCTCGCTCCTACAGTAAGAGGTTTTAGAGAAAAGAATAAATTATCGAGAATTGAATGGCTCTGTCCAAATGTCCAGAGTCATTCAATTCTCCAGTAATCGCACATGCTACATCTGTTTTTCTTGTAGGAGCGATCTCCGAATCGCGACAAAACACAATGATAGTCGGGAAT
>JAPPMR010000152.1 GCA_028818995.1 Candidatus Poribacteria bacterium
TCACGACACTATCACTATTGGCATTCCAGCAACTTTACTTCAAAACACACCAATTGGATCGACAACTTTGGATATGCAGCTTCGCTACCAGGCGTGTAATGATGAACAGTGTCTGTTACCGGAAACGCTAAATGTTACCATACCGATAAATGTTGTCAGTTTAGCTGAAACCGCACAAGAGGCTAACGAGGCTATTTTCGCTAATATCGCATTTGATACCACGACAAACGACAGTGGTGAAGATCAAGGTGGAATTGCAGGTGCACTTTCTGGAGGGAATTTATGGCTTGCATTTCTACTTGTGTTTGTCGGAGGAATTGTAACGAGTTTGACACCGTGTGTGTATCCCTTAATACCGATAACGGTTTCTATCTTCGGTGCGAATGAATCTACTGGTATCCTCAGATCTTTTCTACTTTCGGTGGTGTATGTATTTGGAATCGTCGTTACCTATTCAATTTTAGGTGTTGCGGTCGCGTCAACGGGGGCAGTATTTGGTCAGATTATGGCAAATCCCTGGGTGATCGGTTTCATCAGTGTGATTCTTGTTACACTTGGTTTGTCTATGTTCGGTGTTTTTGAAATACGCTTGCCTTCTTCAATGCAAAATAGGCTTAATACTGTTGGAGGCGCTGGATTTGTTGGTGCGTTTGGGATGGGAACTGTTGCGGGGGTGATCGCCGCACCATGCACGGGTCCTGCTTTGGCTGCTGTCTTGGCATATATTGCTACAACGAGCAGCTTAGTAATCGGATTCTGGCTAATGTTTACGTATGCTTTGGGCATGGGAATATTGTTCATTTGCATAGGGACGTTCTCTGGTTTACTTTCTGCCCTACCACGCTCTGGTGGATGGATGTACGTTTTGGAAAATATCTTTGGAATTGCGATTATCACGATGGCACTCTACTTCCTCAAAGATGTTAAAATATTTGCACCTTTGACAAGTTTTTTACAGAACTCGCTCCCATTTTTTGGCATCGCCGCAGGTTTAATTCTTATAGGACTACTTCTCGGCAAGTTGACACAACGTTTTAGTGGTATCTCTGCGGGGATGAAAGTCCGTAAAGCATTTGGTCTTTTAATGGTTATAGTTGGAGCATTTATGATAGTTGGAGGACTTCAACAACCCGTTGCTGGGGTACATCTGAACTGGGTTTCTGATGAACCTACTGCATTAGAAACTGCAAAACAGGAAGACAAATTAGTGATGCTTGATTTTTACGCGACGTGGTGTAGTGCCTGCAATGAACTGGATCATAAGACTTTCTCAGACCAAGCTATTGTAGATAAATTAGAGAATTACATTACGGTCAAACTTGATTTTACTGTTGAATCCGACAAGGCATTAACAGAAAAGTACCAGATTCGCGGATTACCTGTTGTTATTTTTATGGATGCTCAAGAAAACATTTTTAAGCGAATTGAAAAGTTTGTTGATGCAGAGGAGATGCTTAAGATAATAGAAAATGTAGAAGCTGAAGCTAAATCTACTAAAGGTAGTGATTTATAAAGGAGGCACACATGGAATCGAATAACCAAATTGAAAAGAAGTCATTTTTTTCATTTAACCGTTGGCTTTTATATACTGAAATCATTGCAATTATTGGGTTTGTGGTGCTTGCTGTACTTTATACGCAGCGAGGTGGTGCCGAACCGAAATCCCTTCCATTATCTGAAGTTGAAACACTAATTGCTGAAGCAGATTCACACTTCGAAAATCAAGACTTAGGCAGAGCAGTGTTCCTTTATTGGCAAGCACTCCAAGCGATGGAAACTGAAAAAACTGATAACAATAAAATGGATCGCTTGCATGCGAACCTCCGCATTGCAGAGATCTACTCCCAGAGTAATTGGTTAAAAGATGCAAAATCGCGCCTACAACATGCTTCAAATATCCAACCTGATCATGAAGATGTTCTCCTCTTAAGTGGCAGACTTTTTCGCGATGAAGGGGCACTAAAAGAGGCAACTGAACAATTTTTAGCAGTGTTAGAAAAGAACCCTAAAAATGCTGAGGCACGCTATCTTCTGGGTGTTCTGTATCAAGGGAATAAGCAGTATGAAGCGGCATCCACACATTATAGAGCGGCGATTGAAAGCGATCTGGAGTTCAAACATATCCCTTCAGAAAAAGCACCTATCGGTGTGCTTGCGCGCCTTCAATTATCACGTACCTACAATAAGATATTGCAAACTTACCGATTTCTTGATCGTGAACTCACCAACGAGGATATGGCAGAAATTTCACGA
>JAPPMR010000987.1 GCA_028818995.1 Candidatus Poribacteria bacterium
TTGGGGGGCGCGCCCCCCCCTCTACCCAACCTACAGATGGTTATATTGAAATGTGAAAAATATAGCCGAAAAACCGAAAACTAAATAACCCTGATTTCTTACACTTCACCTCATATAGTTTTTCATCAGATTCTTGTTGATAAAGTATATGTTATCAGTCCAGAGATGTCAACATCAATTTGATACTGATTTTACATTGACATTGCAAGAAAGAATCTGTTAATATTTACATGGGAAGGGACAAATGAATTTGACAGAACAAACGACCAATAAACATCAACTAACAATACAAAACACATTTCCTGAGGTAAAACAAGTATGAAAAATCTCCTTTCAGTAATACTCGCCATTCAATTCATTTTTATATCTCTCGGTTTTGCACAAGAGAGCTGAGGTGCGTGAAGCAACCCCACAATCCCGCAAGGTGGGGGTAGTGAAGTTAGTTTAACTTCAGAGCAAAAGAAATTTCAAATCTCCTTTGGCACGCGAACATTTAATGCACAGGGTGGACACGATGAGATTAAAGGTTTATCTTCAATAGGCAGTCTACCCGAAGTTGTGGCTGCTCACAAACATGAAGTTGAGATGAACGTTGTCCGGTTTGATGTCGGTCTAAAATATCAACTCAACAAGCATTTGCGACTGGAGACAGTGGTGCCTTATGAGATAAAAGATCAAAATGCCAACGTCGGCGGACTTGAGAACATTGATGATCCTGAGGTGAGAAGGAAGATTTTACTCTATCAAGAAATTCATCACAGAGACGAAACCTATCAAGGTGTATCGGATATGGATCTTTTGATAGCTTATCACAAACATGGCATCTTTGGACAAAATGATATGCTGACCGCGAAATTTGGCACGACAATTCCACTCGGCAAAACCGAAGAAGACCCATGGATCCTCGGAGATATGGGGATGGAACATCTTCATATTCAATTCGGTACTGGCACATTTAATCCTATTGCAGACCTGCGTTATAGTTTTCCTGTGTATGGTGGATTGAGGGCAAACGTGAGTGTTAGGAGTAAGTACCCGTTCTATGAAAACAGCAAAACCTATCGCGGTTCGCGGGATGTCACTTATACTGGTGGGTTGAATTATCGTTTCACCGATTGGCTTTCGCTGCAGACAAGTTATCTCGGACTTTATCAATCTTATGCACATTGGGATGGTGAGATTGACATCAATACAGGATTGCGTTTTAGCATGGCATCTTTAGGCGCATCTATTGCGACTCCCTACAACGTTCCGTTGACTATTACATTGATGTTGCCAATACAGCAGGAAACGCTTTATGATGATTCAGCTTCCGGGAATGATGCCTTTAAATTGAGTGCGTTAGTTTCCTTAACAGCGTTATATTCCTTTTAATCTCAGGTCCGAAATAGAATTTGACGCAAAAATTGTAAGGCGCAATTCTTCGTCAAAAACTTCATAGACAGGTGTTTTTCCGCTAAGTTCCTCGCTTTCGTTTAGAATGATACCTACACCTTCGCCTCTGCGTTCTAAAAAGTGGCGGCGAACCACCTGTCTTCTCATTTCATCGTCCAGTGTGAGTTCTGAAAGTAACCGGGCGAGAAGTTCATTTCGTGTGGCTTGACTGTAACGTAAATTGTCCACTGTTACCGTATTTGCCAATGCTCCTGGGGAATAAAGTTCAAGCCGGTCGTCAAACATAAACAGACGTATTTTAGAACTCGTTTTTGAGTAATCTCTATGCACACGTTTAGGATTGCCTCAAAAATGGCGCGCATGCTGTATTGTGGGATGTCTATCCTGCCAATGTCCTTTTTTGCTACAACCGCGTTGTATCTTTTCGCAAATCCCATTGTTTGTATAATCTGTTGGTCCAAGGGTCCTGTATAGTTCTGAGAATCAATCTGATCGTTTGCGTCCTTTTCTCTGCCTCTATATACAACGGCTTGAATGTAACTGTTGTAAAGGTAGTCATCGGGTTTGTCATGACACATCAAGATACCAGCAACAGATGCACGAATTTCCTGACCTTCCTTAACAAGTAAACGTCTTTTAAGCAATAGGTCTTCTATCTCATCTTCAGCAGCATCTTCTGTGATGAATCTGCGGTAGAGCGGTTCTTTTAATGTTTCCAGATTTGTGTTCGGGACGAATTGTTCATCAAAACGTTCAGTTAAACTGTTATTCATTTCTAATCCCAGTAGTAACGGGTTTGTCCGATAAGTATTACAAAGATAATTTTACAAGTTTAACTCATCTACGGTTGATA
>JAPPMR010000361.1 GCA_028818995.1 Candidatus Poribacteria bacterium
AATCTGGGATCAGACCAATAGTCGTTAAATGACACGACTTCCGTTACTTGCATAACGAAGACGAGACACCCTTCGCGTTCACGAGTTTTTGAACCCGTTCCAACAATCCAGTCTTCATCTTTAGCATGCTTTCGGATTTTAGGTTTACACGTTCCCAAGGTACAGAATTGATAAAAGGGGTTAGGAGCAAAACCAAAATCTCTTGCTACGACGTAAGAATATAGTTTCATACGTTAACTCTAATCAACATCTATATCTGGTTATGGAACGATAGTCTCCTGTTCCACCGGTTTGTTTATACCAAGCATCTGATTCACCAGTAATGGCATCTACGATGCTCTCACCATTCCATCCGACCATGGCATCTGCATATTTTTCCAGGGCTTCGGGGATTTTGCAATCCTTCTCACCGTATTCCCAAATGCCTACTATTCGTTTCCCTAACTTATGAGCCCGCTCAATCTCCCAATTTACCCATTTGCTTTCCCAAGTATCCTGCGATACATAGACAGCCAAAGTACCTGCCCACTCAATTCGAGGATTCAGTATCTCCCATTTTATGTAGTCTTCATTCTTAGCCCTATTGGGTTTATCAGAAGTGATTGAGTAATCACGCAGTTGCAACCCATTTTTGGCTGCTATATCCTTTAATTTAGGAAGTCCCTCATCATCCTCATGGATGTGGCTTATGAATACATTCTTAATTTCGTCTGGCATCAAATATCCCTCCCATTGGTCATTGCCAGTAAGTCGCTTTTCGGACAGGATTACCGTTTGCTTGGTTTATCTAAAATCTTAAATAATTTCTGAGTAGTCTAACGTGGTCTGTTACACTGGATATAATTTATCCTGAACGAATTTGCTGAATTAGTACGTCTTACTGGGCTGAAAAGACAAGTTCAACGAGTTCCTTACCGCGGTGTCGGTTTCAAACGCCGAGTATTCGCCTCATAGATACTTTCTATCCCGTATTGGTCTTGGATACTTTTAACCTCGTTGAGCGGTACAAGTCTTTGTTTTTTCTGTAAGATGTCATTGACGCTCTGTGCCCATTTCCTAACTTGCTCCAAAGAAGTAAGAGGTATTCCAAGTGAGACGAAAGCGGGGACCTTGCTGATGTCAATTTCATGGATAAAATGTGCAATAAGTGGATGCGCCTGATCTGGTAGCAAGGCTTCGCTAAAGGGTTTCTCGTATCGTTGTCGTCCGCGGGCACCGCCGATTTCATAGGGGATCCATGGGGATTCAAACGTACATGGTCCGATGATCCCTAACAGAGCGGAGGAGACATCTAATCCTTCCTCAATGCAGAGGGCTGTTTTAATATCATCATTTTCGGCTTGCGCGTTCTGCATGCATTTATCATCTTCATCAAGCCAATAGGAAAGTCCGTTTATTTTCTCTAATATCTCCGCACAGCTCCGTGCCATGATCTTATCACAAATAGTACGTCTATAAGAGATAAACACAACGGATTGGGTTTCGGGATCAAAACTCCGCGTTTGTCTGACTTCAAAAAGGTTTTTTGTTAGCACTATCTTTACTCCTGTTCTGTATCAGATAAGCTGGCGATATCTTCTATACCGGCGAGCACAGCGAGGGTTTGTGTATAAGCGCGCAATACCACTTGGAGCGATTCAAGTTCATCTCGAAACTCAGCACATGCTGTGGGGTCATCAAAAGCACCTGCAAGGCTTTTGCGGTGCCACTTGGCTGTGAACGGACGCACCTTTTGATTGAGAATTTCAATAGCGATTTTAGCAAACACCACACAATCTGGACCTTGTGCCAGAAGAATCTCTCTGGTGGTTTGAAAGAGAGAATACACACTGTCTAAGGCTGTTTTCTCATCGCCATGCTCTGGATCTAAGGGCTGCGTGGTGATTCGGGTCTCCATTTCAACATACAGATCCCACGCTGCTTTTCGGTTATTGTCTGTCGGATTTGATTCTGTGTGAGGGTTTTTCTCTGGGTTCCATACTTTCTTAAGGAATGTTTCACTGAAAGTCACTCCGAGCTTTGTAAGCAAGACCACCAAAGTCCCAGTTGTATTAGGATCGAATTCCATTATTTAATCATACCACCTTTCGCCCGAACGGTTATTTTTGAACGAATCACGAGAGTTATCGGGGAGTATCTCTGTTCTCCGTTTAAAAGCATCATGTATCCACGACTGCACGGTATGTGGATCATTGCTCCAATTGTGAATTGTCGCGAATTCGCATTTGACGTTATCATGGAG
>JAPPMR010000046.1 GCA_028818995.1 Candidatus Poribacteria bacterium
ACGGCAGGTTGAGGGCCTGTGCCTTAATTGGCATGCTGGTTCGAGTCCAGTCGGAGGCATCTCTTAGATATCCCGTCTTTTGCAAGCGGATTTGAATCCTAAAGTTTTTCCAACCAACCTAAAATTACACCGTTTAATCTGTGCCATCCGCTAATATTTGAAGGCAGGTTGCCAGCCATTAACACCATTAGCGAGCAAATCAAAAAAATGCCAAGCTGCGCAGAAAGGGTCGCCCGGACCAAAGTTCGCCTTTGAAATATGATCAATTTTGTTGTCAGTATTTTTGTGAAAAGTTGAAACACCTGGTAGCCAACCGCCTCCATTCTTGAAACCCATATCTTCGGTAAACGTCGTCCCTTCACTGGAATACATCTTAAATTGCCATCCTCTTTTTTTAGCAAATGCTGCCTGTACTTCAGGAGAATCTGGTGATACGACAACAAATGCTGCACGGTTTTCCAGATGTTGAAGTATACCATTAAACCCGTCTGCCCACAGGGTACAATAAGAACAACTGATACCCATATTATGAATGACAATCAAATCTTCTTTGTCATCAAACATTTCTGAAAGTTTTACGTTTTTTCCATTTGATCCCTTAAAGACGTAGTCTGGTGCTTCTTCTGGTGGAAGCTGCCCTCTAAGATCGCTTAATCTTTTTTGTTTTTCCAAAAGTTCTGCTTCTAAGCGATCAATTTCGTTTTTCAGGGTTGTTTGATTTAATTCCATTTATCCTCCGTAAAAATTACCTTACTATTTATGATCAGGTTCTATTCTGCTAATAGTTGCTGATACACCTCATAAGTGCGTTGGGCGATAGTCTCCCATGTAAAATTTTGCACTCTTTCCAAACCGCGTTTTTGAAGGTCTTGACAAAGCATCGGATCAGATGCGATCTGCCTTATCTTTTCTGCTAAAGCAGCGGCATCTCCTTCTGGAAAGACTAAACCAGCGTCACCTATAACTTGCGGAATTTCGCCTGAGTCTGAACCAATGACGGGGACTTCACATGCCATGCCTTCAATTAACACTCTGCCGAAAAATTCTACCCAATCCGCAGTGGTGCGAGAAGGTAAAACCAAGGTATCCATACAGTTGATGTAATCAGGGACTTCTTCGGGGGGAACAGCATCAATCCAGACAATTTTCTCTGTAATTTGATGTTTTGCGGCAATGTCGCGAAATTTCAGTTCATCTTCACCCTGTCCAACAATTAAAAGTTTGAACGGGAAGTCAAGTATCGCTGCCGCTTCAATGAGCGTATCAACGCCCTTCATCTGAATTAACCTACCGACATAGCCAATAACAAAGTTGTCAGCAAGTCCAAGAGATGTTTTTAGTCGGTTTACATTTCGTTTTTTAAACAGTGAAATGTCTACACCGTTTGGAAACGGTATTTGATTACCAACATACCCACGCTGCTTTAATATTTCGCCAGCGTTCTCACTGAGCGGAAAAGCCATGTCGGTTTCACGGAAAACTTGTTTTTCAATCCAAACTGGTAAGGGACCGAAACGTTGTTTAGACGGAATGCTGAGTGAAGTGCGAAAGATGAAGCGACTGTTTGGACAAAAACGTCGTTTCAATCGTACTGTCTGCAAAGCATTGAGACTCCACGCTTCCTCTTCAAGATGGATAATATCAGGTTGGAAGTCCTTGAAGTGTTGTGCTATACCTCGCCGATAATAAAAACGAC
The DNA here is from genome assembly GCA_028818995.1 of Candidatus Poribacteria bacterium. Next base: position 1,697 of record JAPPMR010000046.1, read on the forward strand.
TACCATACCCAGAAAATCTTATAGGACAAGGGACCTCTTCACAGTTCACGTCAACTTCCGGGATGAAATTAATCTCCTGAAAACTTTCGTACCAACGGTTTGGCGTAAGCACACGCATTGCAACATCTGACTCTGCTGCAATGAGATTGAACTTCCTCCGATAAGGTTTCATTATATAGGAATGCGAAAGAACTAAGACACGCACCGATTTAACTTCAAAATATTATTCTTAATTTTGAGCTTTAAACAACACCTCATTTTCAGAACTGCCTGCGGTTGCATCAGGACCTTCTGATGTTCCATCCGGTTCGTTGAGGCCTGCCATTAGACCCTCAAGCTGCTGTCGGATTCCAGCACGTTCCTCCTCAGTAGCTAACCGCGCAAGCTCGGATGCTTCTCGTAAGTCACCATTTAGATTTTCCAACTCTTGAATTTTTGCATCCCGTTGCAAAACATCGTTATTGAGTCGAGCAACTTCAGCTTCAAGAGCCAATTTTTCATCTCTTAATTTATTAACGGTTGAGATAGCAAGGTCTACATG
>JAPPMR010000364.1 GCA_028818995.1 Candidatus Poribacteria bacterium
ACTTACAACTCTACAAAACCGAACTCACCCGCTGTGGCGTCCCACTCCGCATTGACTTTATGCACGGCGCACTGCACGGCTATTTCTTTCCCCAGCGTTTAACGCACTACCACGAGAAAGCCGCTGAAAAATCCTGGGACGCAGTCCTCGACTTATTCGCCCGCACCCTTCAATAGGCGGGCGAAATATCGCTGTAGAAATCTTTTTCGCGGATAAGGACAAGGTCCTGGTGGTAAAAGAGGTCTAGCCTATTCTTACAAGGCTGCCAACATGAAAATTACAAAAATTGAAATATCAAACTTCAAGAGTTTCGAGAACCTCTCTATTCACTTGAACGACTTCAACTTACTGGTTGGAGCGAATGCTTCGGGAAAATCTAACTTCGTTCAAGCCTTCCAATTTCTGAGAGATATTGTTAATCACGGATTGGAAAATGCAATTTCGCTTCAGGGCGGGGTAGAGTATCTACGGAATATTAAGAGCGAGCAGTCCCATCTTTCGTTTCGCATAATTATGCAAGGTGACTCTAGGGGTTTTTGGCCTGGACGCCAGCAAGAATCTCGCCTATTAAAAATTCATGAAATAGACTATGAGTTTTCTTTAAAATTTTCTACAAGAAGCATTAGATACGCTATTGATCAAGACAAAATAACAGTGATCTGTTCCATTGAGTATAAAGAAGAACTCGAAATTCCGGGTGTGAAGTCAAAACCAAGGCCTGATTCCAAAAAATTTAGCATCAAATTTTCCAATCTTGATGGCATACTAAAAATAACCCCAAATAATCTCGGTATGGATATGGAACCTTCATTCTTGGACGGTACGACAATTTTCAGAGACGCGCCTTCGTATAATGAAAAACCACTCTTAATAGAGTCACCCGTTGTTGGTGTGTTCCTACGATCAGCTTTGGAGGGATTTAAAAACACCGGCATCTATGACTTTGATCCCAAATTATCTAAGAAACCCGTACCCATCACAGGTCTGTCAGAATTGGCGACGGATGGTAGCAATCTCACTATAGTACTAAACAATATTATCAGAACAAAAGAAAATAGACGAAGATTTCTCAATTTATTTCAAGATCTCCTACCATTTATTCACGATATAAATGTGGAAAGGGCAGTAGATAAATCCATATTCTTCAGGCTACGTGAAAAGTATGCGGAAAATAAACGGATACCAGCCTCTTTGATTTCTGATGGCACTGTCAATATTATAGCTTTAATCATAGCACTTTACTTCGAACAGAAACAGGTAGTCATCATAGAGGAACCCGAAAGGAATGTCCATCCTTACTTAACCTCAAGGGTGATGGATATGTTCAGAGAGGTATCAAAAAATAGACAGATACTGACAACAACTCATAATCCAGAAATGGTTAAACACGCGGATTTGGAGAATATCTTGCTCATAACGAGAGACGATGAAGGATTCTCCAGAATTACAAAGCCAGCGGACAGTGATCAAATCAAAATTTTCTTGGAAAATGAAATGGGTCTTGACGATTTATTTGTTCAGAATCTATTGGGGGTATAGATTGGCGTACCAAAGGCTCTTTATTCTCGTGGAAGGAGACGACGATGAGCGATTCTTTGATCGCTTAATCAGCCCTCTGTATAAACAAATTTGTGATCACGTTCAGATCTGGAAGTATAGCCAAGAAACTACAAAAAGGGTAAATGGTTTTCTGAACAGCATCCATGCGATGCAGGCCGATTACATTTTTGTAGCGGACATGGACGAGTCCCCATGTGTAACAGCCAAGAAAGAGCGGATTACATCCCAGTTTGAGAAGCTATCAGACGATCGAATTTTGGTCGTGTGTCGGGAAATAGAAAGCTGGTATCTCGCTGGTCTAAATGATGATTCTCGCCGTCAAATCAAAATACGGCGACACTTCAACAAAACAGACCGTATTTCAAAAGAACAATTTGACCGTATGATGCCAGAGAGATTCGTTTCAAGAATAGATTTCATGCAAGAGATTATGAAGTTATTTGATCGAGAAACGGCGTTGGCGAAGAATACCTCTTTTGAGTATTTTATCGGAAGTACAAAGAGGAACGGGATAGAGAAAATAAAAAACCCCGGTGATACTACCGGGGTTTTGTTTAGGAATATTGAAATATTGCGCTTCACCACAGATGCACATATACAGCGGGGCGTACCTTTTGGCCTGCTGTGCCAGCAGACAATAGAGAATCTGCATAAGCCGCGTCATTCACCATAC
>JAPPMR010000183.1 GCA_028818995.1 Candidatus Poribacteria bacterium
AGTTTGGGGCACGAACATTGATACAGAAATGGACGTAGATTTTCTAAAACCTGAACATTATCTGCCGCTTTGGGAATGGTTAGTTTATGGTCTGCCATTCCCATCGGACATCGCTGCGACACTTCATCTATCTCCAGCGATAGAGGTGGCAATATAATCGCAGCATGGTATAAAGACGAACGACAATTACACTAACCTGAACATTATCTACCGCTTTGGAAATGGTTAATTGATGAATAGCAGAGAGCCCGTGCAAGATGATGAAGAACTCTATCGAAACGTGCGAGGCAAATTGGAAGATAACGAATATTCTATTCAGGATGGAAAACTCAGGATTGAGTACCACGCCTTTTGGGATAATTCTAAAAAACCGTCTGTAGATAGAGCGAAGTTAAAAGGTTGCGATCCTACTTCGGCTCTATTATCTAAGACGAATGGGATTGTTAGCGTTAAAGCGAGTGATGTCCGCGCGATAGGGGCTGTAAAAACAAGACATCAGAATGAAGTGATAGCTGATCATGCTGTAGATGTTATCCCTGATCCGACGGACGAAAATCCTGCTCATGCTATAATTATTGTAAAGCCCGAATTCTTTGATTCAAAGAGCAAGCAGAGAAATGCATTTAAACTACTACAAATCGCACTTGCTGAACTTGCTACTAAAAACGGATGGACTTTAGAACCGAGCCCATAATAATAGGCGTAGAGAATTTCTCGGACAAACCTCATTCAGTCGAAATGTGGAAATTAGTGTCCACTATGAGTGGAGGTTAACAACCGCGAAGCCACGAGGTAGTACTGGCAACTGCTCCAATAATACTAAGCAGGACAAACCCCCAATTTTCTTTTATCTTTTCCATAACAAATACGAAATAATTACCATAGATTCCCGTTAGTTTCGCGTTAGTTTTGAGCGTAGTGTCAACAGCCCAATCTGCGATGTATGAGATAATACCAACCTTGCAAAGGGTTGATTGATGTAGCTTTACATATTCACTATTCTTAAACGCTTTAGCTTCGTCTGGCCCTTTGAGGAAGTGAGGGTGAGTGAGAGAATTTTTTTCGGCCAAATTTTTAAGACGTGGGTGTTCAATGTAATCATGTCCGTACAGCCGATACAACAACAAAGACAAATCACAACGACATGATTCATGAATTTCAAAGGGTTTACCACCGAGCACTTTGTAGCGATGTTCCAATGCTGCGAAACCGTAGTTAATGTCTCGCATGTTCCAATGCAGCCAAGTATCGTTTTTATGTTTTTCCGCGTGATCATAGAACTCTTTAAGCATCTTCTTCTCTAGTTCATTGTAATGTGAATTAATACTTTCAATTGAGAGTTTTTTGTCACGCTCAGCAATTTGGTGAATTGAGAAGGACTCCGTTTGACCTGTTGCTAAGTTTCGGACAGCAATTGATGTGATTCGCGGAGATGTTCTGTCAACCCGATTATAGAAGCTTTCACACGAATAGTGAATGACGAGAACGTTATTGCGATTCTTGTTAATCTCGATTAATTGCTTTTTAGCCTCACGGCGGCGGCGTAACCTTTCAGACGCTTTGCTCATGGAAATTTTGCCTCAAGTTTACTTGTGGTGGATAGTAAAAAATTAAACAGGTTTCTACTATTTCCTACTTGGGTTTCTGCGAACATCGCGGACCTACTCATCAAGATACCAACTCGGAAATGGAAGGTCCTTCAGTTTCATCTTCGCCAGTTCTGCGTCAAGGTCGCACTTGTCCTTCTTCTCACCTTGGATGCTTGGTTCTGCACAGAGCATTTCACGCAGCGTCTGCATGGATGCAAGAATACCTATATCTTTGATACCAAGCACCTCTGTCAGAATATCTGTATCCAATTCGTGTCGGATAGGGTCATGATCACATTCATTGACTGGCAGCATTCGCTTATACTTTAACCGTTCAAAGAGAGCTCCAGCGTTTTCTAGCTGCTGATTGGAGAGTCGGCGAACATCCAGCGTTGGCAGTGTTTTTAATGTCTGCTGACGCAGCGTTCCACGCCCCATATCCTGTTTACTGCTATGTAACCAGTGGCAGAAAAAGCCAAATGTTGAATTGCACCAGAGGATCCACGCAATTTCATGCCGCGGGTCATTGAGTAAAACATTTATCATTGAACGTACGCCAATGGAGGGTTCCTCAGTGAAGGAAGAAAGCATGGAGTTTGAGGTGAATCTCATATTGATATGGTAATGGGTCTTACTGTTGCAG
>JAPPMR010000289.1 GCA_028818995.1 Candidatus Poribacteria bacterium
CATCTCAAGGATGCAGCGCCAAATCCTGATAGTGGCGAAATAGAGTCCGTTCCCGTCGGCGATGGAATTATTGACTGGCAAGGGCAGCTGCAGGCGTTTGTTGACGATGGATATGAAGGACATCTCTGTCTTGAAACGCATTGGAGACCCTCTCTCAAAATTGACGATGATTTGCTCAACAAACCGGGTGGGCAAGCCTTCTCTGAAGCCGGTGAGGAAGCCTCACGCATTTGTATTGAAAAATTGCAGGCAATGCTCGAAAAATTAAAGTAGTAAACCTGTTCTGTGTGCCGTAATCCTAAAAGGAGTTAACTATGGCATCCAAAAAATCCACAAAACCTATTCAGTATGCCCCGACAGATGACGACGGTATCTATTATCCTGAATCTGATGGGAAGCCGCTTGCCGAAACAGACCTACATCGTATTGTAATTGTCAACACCTATCAGAAACTTGAAGCGTACTATGAAGATAGTGATGATGTATATGTTTCTGGCAATCTCTTGATCTATGACGTTCCCGGCAAAACTCGGCGTTCCATTTCGCCTGATGTGATGGTTGTGTTCGGCATAGAAAAAAAGAGGCGCCGCACCTATAAAATTTGGGAAGAAGGGAAAGCACCGGACTTCGTAATGGAAGTTACCAGCAAAAGCACCTATAAAAATGATCTGAGGAAAAAGAAAACCCGATATGCTCAAATCGGTGTTCGGGAATATTTTCTTTATGACCCAGAGCGATCTTATTTATCGGATTCATTGATTGGATTTCAGTTAAATGAAGATGGAAAATACGATACAATTCCACTTTCGCAAGATAACGGGATACTCTCTGCAGTCCTGGGTATAGAGTTTAGTATTCAGGGTGATGATATAGGACTTTACGTTCCGACTTCAGAGCAGTGGCTTCAAACACCTGCTGAGATAGCGCAGCAAGAAGCACAAGCAAGGCAACAAGAAGCACAGGCAAGACAGCAAGCTGAAACAGAAGTGGAACGTCTCAAAGCTGAGATAGAACGACTGAAAGGTTTACAAAACAAACATGAAAATTAAAGCAGTTCGCACCTCGCTTTACGACATTCCACCACAAGTTGAACGCACTGATGCTATTCAAGCTTTTGTCTCTATGGAATTTCCGTACATTGAGATTGAAGATGCAGATGGAGTCGTAGGCACTGGCTTCTCCTATACTATCGGCAAAGGTGGAGAAGCAATTAAACAGATTATGGATGCCTATCTCACGCCAATCCTTCTTGAAGAGGATGCTTCCAATATTGATCGTATATGGAATCGGATGTGGATGGAGACACACTGGGTCGGTAGAGGTGGAATCGTTGGGTTAGGAATGGCGGCTGTGGATATTGCTTTGTGGGACCTCATGGCAAAACGTGCAGAATTGCCACTGTTTCAACTACTTGGTGGTGCAAGGGCTACTGTACCTGTTTACAACACAGATGGTGGTTGGCTACACCTATCGGAAGACGAACTCGTCAGACAATCCGTAGAATTTGTGGAGCAAGGTTTCAAAGGTATCAAGATCAAGGTGGGACGCGACAGTTTACATGAAGACATTGCGCGCATATTCGCTGTTAGAAAAGCAATCGGTCAAGACCCATACTTAATGATTGATGCCAACATGAAATGGAATGCACGCGAAGCCATTCAACTCGCTTGCCGTGTGGAAGAAGCAGACCTTTTCTGGTTTGAAGAACCGATTGAGGCAGATGATGTTGATAGCCACGTTGCCCTCCGAGAAAAAACGACAATTCCGATCGCTATTGGGGAAACAATCTACAATAAATTTGTCTTTCAAGAATACATCGCGCAAGGTGCAGCGGATATTCTACAACCTGATGCTGTGCGTGTCGGTGGTATTTCCGAATGGATGAAGGTAGCACATACAGCCGAATGTTTCGGTCTTTCGGTATCACCACACTTTCTAATGGATTTGCACGTGCATCTCTCCGCTGCTGTGCCACATTCACTCTTCGTAGAGTATATCCCATCACTTGACCCAGTCCTTAGTGATACCTTGAAACTCAAAGATGGGCATTTTTCTCCGCCTGATCGTCCAGGGCACGGCATCCTTTTTGATAAGCAGAAATTAACACAGTATCAAATATCGTAATAAAATCTTGTTGGAGGGCTTTGACAGCCCGATTGACTTTTGAGGAACAACCCGTGAAACTTGAAAACCGTATCGCGATTATTACAGGTGGTGGACGTGGCATCGGT
>JAPPMR010000133.1 GCA_028818995.1 Candidatus Poribacteria bacterium
AACCCCTAAGGTAACTAGAGCATCATCCTTTGTAAAAATACCTGGTTTATCTCTCACCGCATCCACGCCTTTTTTCAGCCACGTGTAACGAAACGGGAAGGTTTGATGGCCCGAAAAAGAGGGGTTTTTTGGATATAGTGAAGTCGTATGTTCAGCAGTTGTAAGATTCTCCATATTACTTATTATACCTTATATGTGAAGAATATGTCAAAAAAATTAAGGCTATTTGGTTTTTCTATCTGAAGGGAAATACTTAAGCGAAAACGCTCCAATTCCAGAGGCATCATTGTACGGGCGAGTTCCACCTCGCGACTTTCTCCACAAGTCAACCGAAATTACCCGAACTAAATGACCCTAAAAAAGTCAAGATCTATTTATCGCTTATTCGCGAAGATTTGGAATATTTTTTGACATTTTTTGGAAAATCTGGTATGCTTTTATTGTCAGTTGCAGTAACGCGTGGCTCAGAGGACTTTCTACACTTCTGTCAGACCATTGTCTGAATCAAACCCTCTATGTGATATGTCACGCTCCTTTTTCTCTTTAAGTTTCATAGTATTGCCTTCGACAGGCAGGTTACCAAATGCCTAAATATGAAACTGGAATCACAGATATTAACGTAGTTGTCCGCCGTTTAGGCTATATTTCTGCAATTCTACGATTGCTTGAGCACAAAACATTAAGTGAGTCAGGACTTTACACGCAACTCGAAAGATGGAGCCTTAAGCATAAACAGGATTTGATGGATTACGCGAATCAACAGGGATTTATCAAGACAACGCGCGAACAAACTGCTTCAAAGCGCTATACGAATTTCGCTGTTTCGTTGGGAATTATAGGACGAATCGCTGGCGCGTGCCGTGTGACTCGATTTGGGAAAACATTGCTGCCATTTCTCCATCAAGTCCCCGATCAGAACCCATTTGAACTGACGAAAGCGGAACGCTGCACGTATCTGTATTGGCTGCTGTTGAAGGACAGTGATCAACTTCTCACAGTTATTCGGATGTTAGTTGAAGGCACTGCTCAATCTCTTTCCGATTTGCAAGACGCTTTCCCAACGTTTTATCTGCAGCAATTGCAAGCCCGCATGCTAACAGCGGAAGAGTCTGTAGCACGTGACATCTTGGCAGCCCGAAATCGAGTAGCACATTGGAAAAAAGAGACAAAACGCTCTGTCGAAAATATCGTGCCGCCACGAATTCATTGGTTGGCAGACCTCGGTTTGGTTTCAGTTGAGAATGATGGAAAGAGATACTCTCGATTGACAGAGACGGGGATCCGATTTTCTCAGTATCTTCCAAAAATTCAAGAAACCCAAGTTTTTCACACAAGTCCAGTGTGGTTGAGGAAGCAATTCTTTGGCATTACTGGACAGATATTTATGGGCACAATTGATCAACATTGGACGGAAATACATGATTCGGAAAGAAAAGATCTGCTTTACGAACTCACTTTTCAAGCTTTTGAAACACTTCGGAGTACACCGACTCCGAGGATTTCTTTATACCCTGCACTTATTTATATGGCACTCCTTCTGAACACGGATAACGGAATCGCGGCGAACCTTGAGGAACTCAAGGCAGATTTAGATGCGTTTTCTAAAGAGCCTGATACGCGGTATGCCGTCCGGTTTTCCCACCGTGAAAATGAGTCATATCTTATTTTTTTCCCAACCTAACCCAAGACTTATGGATATTCTGATTCCTGATACATCGTCACTCATAAACATACATGAGGTTTATGTGGGAGGTTCCCACATAACTGATGTTTTAAAGCAACTTTTCCATGTGCAAGTCTCAAGAGAGATTCCACACGAAATCAGGCAAAGCAGAAAAAGATTAGGAAGTTACGACAAACTGATGCTACAATTCGTGCGTCAAGCGAGACGATATTTTCCCTATGAGCAAGATTATGCGAACCTAATTTTCAACCGATTTTCGCCGACCGCCGACCCAAATCGCAATCGAGGGGAACGTTATAATTGTGCACTTGCACTTTATCTGGGCCGGAAGCGGTACACCGGACAAGTTATCATGTTGACAGATGACATGAAAGCACACCGAGGTTTGATTAATTGGTACGAGAGTCGCTTTCAAATAACAAAAACTTGGACTTCCTTGAAATTGCTGCTGCATATCTATCTCGTTATGTTTCCAAAGTGGCCATACAATCGGGCTGAGTTGGCTTTACGACAGGTAAACCCTTACCTTGCTGGAACCCAAGTGGAG
>JAPPMR010000292.1 GCA_028818995.1 Candidatus Poribacteria bacterium
GGTATGGTGTCTGCTGAACAGATTGTTAGGGTAGAAGGGATCGACGGAGAAATCACATATAGCAAGAAAGGTTTTGCGCTCCCAAGTGTGTTAAACTCGAATATTATTCTTGGAACCTTACCAGGGAGCGTTTCGGAAGAGAAAGCGACGGAATTGAAGCAATTAGCAGCAGCCGGTGAATTTGAAGATTTCAATAACAAGATCCGCATCCAGCGCTCTTTGCGGTTCGCGCCTATGATCTGTTTGGGTGTTATCTTGACGCTTTTGTGCCGAGGTCCCTTCTTCATGTTTTTTTAGTAAACGTTCGCTTCTTCTGAAAAAGGAGTTATAGCATGGCGAAATCAAGAATTTTTTATATATTCACACTGCGGGAAAAAAAGAAAAAGAAAGATTTGCAGAAATTTCTGGAAACCCAATGGCTTCCTGTTCTACGAAAGGCATCCGGGTGCTTGGAGGTTGAACTGCTGGATACCTATCAAGATCGGGCTGGATATTGTGTTTCAGAACTTTGGGAAAATAGAGAGATTCATCTGCAAAGCACGGCGAAATTATGGCGTGAAACGCATACGAATCTCATGCAAAAAGTTGGGGAGTACGCCACGATCGAATTTCTCTGGAATTGTATAGTCTTGGATGCTTAAGCATCGGATGTATCACATTATCTATACAGGAGACTCAGCCCATGATACGTTCAGCTTTACTTCACAAAACACAAAATGATTGGCAGCAGGTTTCATCTGCTGGGCAAGAGAAAGCCATAGCAAGTCTATTGCCTCGCACGCCTCTCTATGCGCGTGCACCGACGCGGATTGACCTTGCGGGTGGGTGGACAGACTTAATTCCATTCGCGATGGATGATGAAGGGTGGGTCGTGAATGCGGCGATTGATTTACATGTCTACGCGTCTCTCACACCCGCCCTTGATGCATATGTAAGTCTCCACGCTGTAGATCTCAAGGAGTCCTTTCATCCAGTAGCCGTTTCGGCATGCGTGCATGGATTGAACCTACCTCAAGCGATTTTGTCTCGTGTTCGTCCGAATAGAGGCTGTCATCTTACGACTTGGAGCGATGTTCCAAAGGGAAGTGGATTAGGGGCTTCTGGAACCTTGGGTATCGTGCTTGTAAGTCTACTCTCTACTTTTGTCGAAAAGAAATTAAGTTTATGTGAAATTGTTGACCTCGCGGCGGGTATTGAACAAGAAACAGGGATTCCGTGCGGAAAACAAGATCACTACGCCGGTCTACTCGGTGGGATAAACCTCTTACGCTGTAGAGGCGAATCTGTTAAGTCCACCCCACTCCAACTGACCGAGGGCATTCTTGAAGAACTTCATCATTCCCTGCTTCTTGTCTATACTGGAAACTCCCATTTCTCAGGTGGTATTCTTCAGAATGTTATTGACGCGTACAGAGCGGGAAACCGCAGGACGCACGATGCTTTGAAGGCAATTCGCAGGATTGCTGGCGAGATGAAGCAGATGTTTGAGATTTCTAATTTCTCAGACTTGGGTCAATTGCTTGACGAGAATTGGTGCTTTCAAAAACAGTTACATCCTTCTGTAAATACAGAAAGGATTGATGAATTGGTTGATATTGCGAAAAAAAGTGGTTGTAGTGGTGGAAAAGCCTGTGGTGCGGGGGGTGGCGGGTGTTTGGTGTTTCATTGTAATCCCGATCGTATTGATGCCGCAAGGATGGCATTTAGAGAAGTGGGGGCACAAGTCATTCCTTTTCGTTTTGATTTTGAAGGTCTCCGCACATGGTCTCCTGAATAGCAGCATCGTGTTATGGGCGGGAAATGTAAACTGACTCACTTTTTATGGAAATTAAATGAACTCAGAAAATTAACGTATCACACAAATTGTCACGAGGAAGGACGTTGGACTTCCGCTAAAAAACAATGAAAGGAGTTTATTATTCATGAAACAGACACAAACATTCACCGCACTGGTATTTTCACTTTTGGCAGCGTTAGCTTGTGGGACAGCGGACAACCCCGTTAGTAATGTCACAGAATTTGAAACTTCGGAAACTCCTCTGCCTGAGTCAGAGCATTTCGACCGTGGTCAAGGCTTACGCATTGGCAGCCAAGCACCGGAGTTTGAGTTGTCCGATGGATACGGTAATTTACATGCCCTGTCGGATTATCTTGGAAACGATAAGAAAATAATAATCGTCTTTTACCGAACCGGTGGTTGACGGACATGTATAAGGCAACTCGTTGAGT
>JAPPMR010000888.1 GCA_028818995.1 Candidatus Poribacteria bacterium
GTTAGCAATAGAACGCCACTTTTGGATTGCTTCCCCAATCCTTTCGACCCGTTGCAGCGTATACGCGTCAGCGATAGCTTTTTTTAAGAGAGGAACTTTGGGATTCTGTTCTACTGCTTTCTGAATTTTATCAAGTTTTTCATCGATGTCTTGTTTATCAATATCCTCAGCACTATAGGGTAGATCTACTTTAGATTTGACTTTATAAATAAACTGAACAAGTTTCAGAAGAATACCGAGTACTGCAGCGATCCCAAGCATTAGTGTCCCGATACCAATGAGGTTTTTGCTATTATCGGTGGTCGCTTCTCCTTTCGTTGGTTCATTCGCAGCCTGAGTTTTCGGGTCGACTTTTCCGCTCGATGTATCACCTACCAATTGAGTTTCTTGGGTAGGCACCTCCGGCGATGTCTGCATCTCGGAATCTTTTTGACTACCATTAGAGAATTCTCCAGTGCTTGTATCATTTGAAGATTGCCCTTTCTGAGTTGTGGATTCCTCTGGTATTTGCGCAAACAAGACCGTCACCTGATCTGCAAGCATCATACTTAACACCAAGGCAACCACTATAATCCCAATTTTTGTATCCATTATGATTCCTCCCCACCAATATCTAACGCAGGCAATTTCTCAACAATCTCTACCGTCTCCACACTCACATTGATAACCTTCCGAATGAGATCCACGATATATTCCTCATCATCCGCACGGTTCGGATTATTCTCAATACCGCTCCGCCTATCCGTTTTTATACGATACTGATCCACGACCCATTCCAAAGCTGAGCGGTTCCCTAACCTATACCTAAACGCCTCCTCATTAATCCCACTCAATGTTAGGAAATCGTTGTATTTTATCTGTGTTTTGTCTTTGGAGAACCGCATTTGTTCTACATGCCAATCCAATGGCATCCCTTCAGTTTCAATCAGATCGAGTTGATATTTCGGTTGGTCTTCGTAGTGGACATGAATTTCCGCTAACCGCCTTCCCGTCTCAACGAATTCCCAAAATTTAGGGGCAAACGGGATATGTGGCAAATCTCGCTTGAGATTCACCTGATACCGCTCGCGATATGTAGGATGGTGCAAGAGTGCGTAGGTATAGTGAAAAATATCCCATTTGGTAACCTGCTCGTTTCTGTAATGCTCTCGGAATTGTGTCAATGCCCAATCTGTGATGTTTTCCCGTCTGTTTGTGCCATCCTCATCGTATATGTAGAACGGAAAGCATTGCCCAGCTGACCCAAAACCGCCTGTCATAATATGTTCAGAGATGCAATTAGTCATGAGAGAAGTAAATGGTTTTTCTCGTGATATATTGACACAAATTACCTGATTTTCAATTTCAGTCTCGGATGTGGGGAAAATAGATGGAAACACATATACAACATCATTGAGAATTCTGTCAAAGAAGATATTTCTTTTTCCAAATGGACGATAGAGGCAGGTTCTCACTTTGCGTTCATCGTATTCAGCAATTCTACCTGTCCGCAACTTCGCTTTTAAATCGCGGCTCCAACTAATTTTCGCGTTGTCATACTCTGCAAAATCATCAATGTTTATGCTTGATTTATCCGCGATTCCTTGCCACTTAAACACTTGTGTATTATAGAATCCTATCATTCCCTGAACGTTCGTCGCGAGTGCCTCTCGGTCAAAGTTAATGGTCCACGCGTCGCGATTCGTTTTTACACCGTTGCTAAACTGGTGGAAAATCACACCCGAAACCTCACCCTTTGCTGCTTTTGCCTGCTTACTCCCTATGGGTACAAAGGTTTCAAAATCCTCGCGTAGTCCTTCAGTGAGCCAGGTATAGCGCGCGTCGGGTTGAATAGAATCCCAGTTGACATTGCCGATATGTTCACACGCCTCCAAAAATTCAAACGTTGCCTCTTTCGGCATCTCCGTAGTCTCACCGTTGTAAAAAATATCGGCAGGTGCTCTCACTTCGCTGGCGGGGTTTGCAACCGCTTCGCTGGCGAGGTTTAAAACCTCGCCCCTATCCTGACCCTTTTTCACAAACAGGTTAATGCTCACCCCCACTTGAATATCAAAGACATTGGCATCCCCAGCGTGACCTTTACGGACATTGCCACCCAGATCCAGCAGATAAATCTTATCACACGCATCGGACAGATGTTTCCGCATCCCATCGAACGCCTGACCGTCGATAAAGTTGTGGTTCGTCACAAACGCAACGATCCCATCTGTTTCAACTCTATCCA
>JAPPMR010000397.1 GCA_028818995.1 Candidatus Poribacteria bacterium
TCCACTGGTTAAACAATACCTTGAAGCACAAGAACAACTCGGCTCGCCACAAACCCGCGATCAACGCTCAGATGCCGTTTTTAATCACCTCTACACCTTCTTCTCTCGTTACTACGACAACGGTGACTTCATCCCGCGCCGTCGCTATTCCCAAACCGAACGCTACGCTGTCCCATACAACGGTGAAGAGGTATATCTCCACTGGGCAAATCGTGACCAGTACTATGTCAAAAGCGGTGAGCACTTCTCCACCTATAGATTCAAATCTCAAAACATAACTGTCATCTTTGACCTCCGAAATGTAGATGTTGAGAAAGATAACGTCCAAGGGGCAAAACGTTTCTTTATTCCCATATCTGACGAAACAACCTATTCACAAGAAACCGATGAAATCTGCCTTCCCTTTGAATACCGTCCACTTACTGATGCAGAAAAGAAAAAATACAGTGGCCAAAAACAACAGGACAAAATCATTGATGCTGCTCAACCTGAAATCATCGCCGCTGTAAGAGCGGTTTCTAACCGCGATAATGCCTACAAACTCCTTGGCGCACTTGAGCATAAAACAGACGATGTAACTGCCCTCAAAAAACATCTCTGCGCCTACACACGCAGTAACATCGCGGACTTCTTCATCCACAAAGATCTCAAGCAGTTTCTCAATCATGAACTTGATGTCTATATCAAAAACGAAGTGATGCCGTTGTCTTCATTCATTTTTGATAATGCTAATCTTCAAGAAAACAATTTAACGAGAGTGAATTGGATTGAGACAGGTAAACTCGTGCATTGCATCGCTTCCAAAATCGTTGACTTTTTAGCACACATTGAGGAATTCCAAAAATGTCTCTGGCTCAAAAAGAAGTTTGTCCTCTCCACCGACTACTGCCTCACACTCAACCGCGTTCCCGAAGAATTCTATCCCGAAATTATCAAGAACACTGCACAACTTGAGGAATGGAAAGACCTGTTTGCTATTCACGAAATAGACAGCAATCTGATTGATACTGACTACACAGAACCCCTCTCCGTTGAATTCCTGAAAGAAAATCCGAATCTTGTTTTGGACACTTGCCACTTTGACTCCGATTTCAAGGATCGACTCTTAGCATGTTTTGGTAATCTGGATAATGAGACAGACGGCTTGCTAATTCACGGTGAGAACTTCCAAGCGTTGAATCTGTTGACAGAAAAGTATCAAGAATCTGTAAAAGCTATCTATATTGACCCACCTTATAATACTGATGCCTCAGCAATTCTATATAAAAACAACTACAAAGATTCATCATGGATGTCGTTGATGGCAGATCGTCTTGCATTATCAAGATCTTTCTTCCCTGAAAACGGAGTTATCTGTGTTGCAATTGATGATGTAGAAGTCTCTTCGCTTCGACTTATTTTAGAGAATTTATTTGAGAAGGAATTAGGCATAGCTACAGTACGTTCAAATCCACAAGGCCGAGCTAGAACAGACTATTTTTCTCCGACACATGAATATGCTCTTTTTTATGGAAAATCTGCATCCTCTCCTGGAGAATTTTTCAAAACAGAAAAACAGAAGAGCAGTTATCCATATGAGGATGAGAGGGGAAAGTATAATTGGGATAATCTCATACGCCGACCACCTGGTGACAATCGTTCAGATGTAGAAACTATGTTCTATCCTATTTATGTCAGCAATGACGACACAATTCGTATTCCCAAAATGGTATGGAATGATACAGAACGTGCTTATAATGTATTGGAACCACCAGATGAAGATGAAGTGAGTGTACTACCAATTAAGTCGGGTATGGAAAAAAGATGGAGGCACGGTTGGGATACAGTGTCAAAAAACATAACACAATATCGTGTTGTTCGTAATGATAAGGTCCAAATAGAATATAAGTCTCGGATGAAGGAAAAGGCTGTGCCAAAAACATGGTGGGACGAAAAAACCTATGCAGCTGGACGTTATGGAACTACTCTTTTGGAAAATATGTTTAGGCCAAAGATATTTAGTTTCCCAAAATCTGTTTATTTGGTATCTGATTGTCTTCGCTCAGGCTGCTTAGATGAAAATGAGACAGTATTAGACTACTTCGGTGGCTCAGGTACCACTGTCCACGCTACTATCAACCTTAACCGTATAGACAATGGTAAGCGAAAATACATTCTGATTGAGGTAGGAGATCATTTTGACACCGTTCTTAACCCGCGTATTAAAAAAGCTGTCTACGCAGAA
>JAPPMR010000595.1 GCA_028818995.1 Candidatus Poribacteria bacterium
GGTTTGTGTGTACTATCTACCCAAACTTTACCTTGAAGATGGAAAGTCTTGTTCTTGACCTGTTGAACAGTGACAGCCGTTTTCGCTACTTGCGCTTGCGTCTGAAGTTGTTGCAATTGGACGCTTTCTTCAACTTGTTGTGCTACGCTGCGCGCGAGTTTTGGTTTTGGCGAACCGGCTTGAACTGCAGAGAGTGGAACTGACCGATCTCTTGCCCTTGATAATTGTCTTCGTTGTGGTCCATCTTCTGTAACAAGAAATGACGTATACGGAGTCATAATTCCGTATTTTTCACTGAGACGCGTAATTTCTTCTATTATTTCTTTGTTTTCACCGTTGAGCCTGATTTCATCAACAAGATATGCCACTTTGCGTTGTGCCCACAGTGCTGGCAGGAATTGATGATCCGATTCCTGTTTCGGAAACTTTGCCGAATTGGAGAATTCATGCTTCTTACCGTTGATGTCTCCACGTAGGACAAGCTTAGTTTTACCGCTACCTGCATACCTGCCAAGCACAGTCAACTGTGAACCGCGAAATAGATGCGGCAGCTTCTGCGGATAGAGATTTTTGGTTCTGATGTTCTGGATTTTCAAAGCCAAATTGACGAGGATTGGTTCACTTACCTTCGTAAAGAAAGAAGATACAGCAACTTCCAAATTCTCTTTCGGCTTCACATATTGACGGGTGCCGCCATTTTGTTCTGCCATTTTATCAAGCAAATTGACATTCACATCGTATCCAACGCCAAACACAAAGATACGCGATCTATCGTTGTTCTCACCGGTAACATTTTTGAGAATTCGCGTGGTATCTGTTTCACCAACAGTCGCTTCGCCATCCGTTAAGAAAACTATAATGCGCGGTCGCTTCGGATCCGGTTTATCGGCTAAGGCATTGAGTAATGCTTGATTAATATTCGTGCCACCGTTTCCAACAATATTATCAACGAAAGTGAGTGCGTTTTCACGTTCCTGCTTTACTGAAACCAATTTTTCAGAGAAAGGTTCAACATCGGTGTTGAATAGAATTAGGTTAAAACGGTCTTCATCGTTTAAACTGTTCACACAAAAGCGGAGTGCCTTTTTCGCTTGTTCAATTTTCGGTCCTTTCATACTCCCAGAGCGGTCGAGAACGAAGATGAAATCTTTTTCAATAATCTCCTTCTTATCCACCTCATATTTGGGGGAAACTAGGAGCATAAAAAAGCCATCTTCATTAACATCATCACGATGGGTAATCAGGTCAATGCCAAAATCTTTATCGGAAAGTGAATAGTAACAGACAAAATCACGTTTCACGTGAACGTTTGTGCCTTCATAACTGATTTTAGCGCGGTGATCGTTTTTTCGATTAACTGCAATCGCATGTGAAGGCGAATAAATTGTTTTGAGTGCATGTTTGCTTTTCAGGTCAATTGAAACAGCGAGACTTCCCACGGGTTGGTGGGTAAATTTGTCTGTTCGGAGAGGATACGTATATTTTGCAAGACCTGAATCTATGCTAATCACTTGTGAGTATTCAAGTTGAATTCGTCTTTCGCCATTAGGTGGAATCGGGAAAACGCGTGCCTGAAAAGCACGAGTTCCAATATACTCCAGAAGTGCGGGGTCTTGCATGGAACGCACAATGCCTTCATAAATGCTCCGTGCTCTGGCTTTTGCGAGTAGTTCTGCTTTTACTGGCTTTCCATCTATGTATAGCACAAAATCTGAAACGGCTACGTCATCAGCAAGCGGAAAGAGATATGTGCCTTCCAATTGGAAGTTGTTCGGATTAGCGAATATCTGATCGATTTTTGTTGTTGCCAGTTGGTTCTCAATAGATATATTCACATGGTGTTTTTCAACTCTTAAGGTTTCAACTCGCGGGATTTGGCGTTGCTGCGTAACAACAATACCTTGTGCTTGCACAAATTGGACAAATCCTATAAGGAATAGGATTACTAAAGCTGCGTGGAAATTCAATCTTTTCATCGGAATCTCCTTTAAATTTGTAAATAATTTGCTTCAATAGGTCTTATAGATTCAGACAGGACTATACGTAATGTTTTAAATTTGGGTTTATTGGTTAGTGAATTGGTCTACCGAATTATTAGAGGGTAAATTTATCTGGCGCAGGTTTTGAAACGATGCCTTTAACGTATCGTTGGTAAAGAGTTTTACTATATTTTAGACGTCTAAGTTGTGACAAAGTTGAGAAATGCTACAGATTGTGC
>JAPPMR010000610.1 GCA_028818995.1 Candidatus Poribacteria bacterium
GCGGATTGCCGTGTAGACCAGAGGTGTCCCACCGCTGCTGGTCGGTGAAAAAGACGATGACGTTCGGTTGATTTGCATCAGTTTGTGGCATATTTTTCCTTCCTCTCTGTTCAAGTTTAGCTATATCATTTTAGAGGATTTACAGACGGATGTCAAGCGGAAAATTCGGATAATGAGAAGACGAACATTTGAAAATTGAAGTAAGGCATGTTATACTTTAAGTAGTGGGTGTGCTTTGAGTTAAGCTCCCATAAATTATCCCAAGGAGGCATTCAATGACAAACCTCTCTCTTGAAGGTTTCGTGCGAGATGTAAGATACATGCCCTGTCTCAGTCCAGAGGCACTTAATGTATATGACATAACACAATTTGATGTGAACAAAGTACAAACATACGGACTCATCAATTTGGGTGCCCCGAAAATAACTTAGCTTTTTCAAAATGGGTTTCACCAAAACGGACGCGCTCCTATCCTTTCGCCCGAATTTATAACACATACCATCTCAACACAAAAAAGGTCACGGTTATTCCAATCATTAAAGATGAGGGAGCAGGTACACAGAACAATGACCGCATTAACTTTATTACGTTTTCATGGATGAATCTCCTAAACATCTATATCATCTTAGCGTGGTACGAGGATGCCGAAAGAAAATCGGGGACAACCGACCGAATTACAGATCAGATTCTGAATACTGACGGCGTGCGTGAAAAATTGCGTGAGGTAAGTCAGTATCAAATGACAGCGTTACACTGGAACACAACCCACTTTGAGGAAGATTTTGAGTCGATTTATTTGAACGCTATTAACGGATACAAGAAAATATCTCAAGAGAAAAACGTCGCCGTTCACAGCCCAAAGAATCACTTGCAAACTCTTGAAAAATTTAAGGTGGACGATCGTTTCAGTCTCACACGCTTCAAAGAAGCAACCCTCCCGCGCTCATACGAGGCTGCTCATAGAGAATCCTTAACGACACATATTCTGGAGTCCCTTGAGGAAAATGCTAAAGGGACATTTCGCATCTCAAATTATCTCGGTGGGCAGTACTATCTAACTGCTGATGAGGTTTATTGGGAACATAACCAATTAGTCATACAAGAATCAAAGAATAGCAGCAAAGGAAAACTACCATCTGAAGATGACATAAAGGACGGTCTGTTCAAACTGATTCTTTTTGCAAATATGGAAGAAGTATCGGTCAATGAGAGAACAAACATTCAATTTATCACACGATTAAAACTAACTGGCGATCTCATTGGAAGTCTATTCTTACCATGTGCGCCAGACCACATATTTGGTTTCTGTGCAGAAAATCGCTTGACCCAAACCCATCAAAAAAGACTCGTCCTACTCAATCAAGAGGCGAGTGAAAATAACAAATTACAGATATGGATAACAGGTCGTCATGGCTAAATTAGCAAAAAGTCCACTACGGTACCCAGGGGGTAAATCAAGGGCACTAAAACAGATTCTACCACTTATTCCGGTGAATATATCGGAATTTCGTGAGCCTTTCGTCGGTGGAGGTTCCGTCTTTTTTGCAATCCGAAGTCTCTTCCAAAGTTGCATCAAATCTTATTGGATTAATGACCTCAACTACGATCTCTACTGTTTTTGGAAACAGGCAAGAGACAATGCGCTGGACCTGGTTGAAACACTAACAGAGACACACACCATTGCTACAGATGGCCGCGCTCTATTTGAGGAATTAACACACGGAAAAGATAAACTGAATCAGAACCGAGATATGCTCTGCGAATTTCAACGCGCGGTGCGTTTCTTCATACTCAATCGTATTACCTTCTCCGGGGTCGTGGATTCCGGAGGGTATTCACAAGCCGCTTACGAGAAGCGTTTCACAGAATCATCCATTGAACGCGTGAAAAACATCTGTCCATATCTCTCTGGAGTCAAAATTACAAATGGAGATTACACGGATTCACTTCTCCACGATGGCGAAGATGTATTTATTTTTCTGGATCCACCCTATTGGAAAGCAACTGAATCAAAACTATACGGGGTAAGAGGTGCGCTGCATACTGCATTTGACCATGTGCGATTCGCTGAGAATATGAGGAAATGTCCGCATAAATGGCTGATTACCTACGACGACTCCGCCGTCATTAGGGAACTCTTCGATTTTGCTGAGATTCAAGAGTGGACACTACAATATGGAATGAATAATTATAGGAAGGAAAGTGCAGCAAAAGGGA
>JAPPMR010000399.1:0-16166 GCA_028818995.1 Candidatus Poribacteria bacterium
TTATAGTACAGGTGGTGGTGTTTGCCCGAAAATTGAACTCTACGGTGGGACGCGAGATGTCCTGAAAGATACAGAGTACACAGCGTGCATTACACGGGAAAAAGCGGAACACATACTTATACAGAAATTCTACAAATCACAGAGAATTAAATGGTTACCATTTGATGAAGCATTGGAAATAGCACAAGCAGAGCAGAAACCGATTCATGCTATTTCAATTGCTGGTCCTCTTGACGATGAAGCGTGCTGAGGAAGCGGAAAAAACATGAGGGCAGTTGTCCTCTCCGATGAACGAATTATCAATTTACTAAATGATAATTATATTAACACATGGATACGTAGTGTTGAGTTGAAACGCTTGTGTGATACATTGGAATATAAGCAAATGTCACCTTTAGCGCGTAGTATCATCTGCAATAAATGGCGTAGAGGTCCAGTAGATACATGGATAATTACTCATCAACTTGAAACTATTGGACATGTAGATATCAATGAGTATCTTGGAAACAACAGACGTAAAGACGGCACTCTTGAAAGTGAGAATTACTTGTTGTTTCTCAAGGATTCTTTAGCAGGAAAACTTCCTGGATTAGGAAATATTGTTCTTACTCCCGATCAACCTTCACAAACAGTATTAGATGTTTTTCGCACGCCAGAATATGGACATCAGGATTACACCGTTGTCGTGATTGATACGACTGCGTTTGAAAACGGTGGAACACTCACGATTGATCTGGAATTGGGAATCGATAAAGCGTATGGTTCATTCTTTCTGCTTGATGCAGAACATAAACTCTCCTTTGATGCTGGTAAAAAACGACCAGGAATAAATATGTTCAATGATGCACACGATATTGGTTGGTATGATCCTTACGAAATTGGGCAGATGACACATCGTTTTGAACAGGGACAAATCTATAAACTGGTTGGCATGGGATGGGGATCTAACGAAAAGGGAAGCATCAACGCTTTTCAAGCGACGCTCTCTATAGAGGAAAATTGAAATGAACACGTTATCAAACAAAATCACACTTAACCTTGACAGGAACACAGAAGTCAACGTCAAAGGGTTCATCGCGCCGATTGAATACACACAATATAATTTTCACGTGGAGTGGGACGAATTAGCGAACTTTCGGGTAGCTGAACCGGAGAAGCAGTACCCATCATCGGTTTTTCAAGCATTTCTGCCATCGGAATCGGTTTCAGTGGGTGAATGTTGGCAGATTCAAGAAGAAGCTGCATTAACACTCCTACAACAACTCTATCCCAATCCAAAACTGAGACTGCAGAATGATGACGAGGAATACACTGGAATATGGGCATGTCTACGTTCTTACAATGATACACTCGCTGAAATCGCGTTCCGCGTTCACGCAGAATTTATCATGGAGAAGGGCAAGTTCACGCCATCACAGTTTGCGGGGCATTTAGTGATAGACCGAATTCAGCAGAAAATTGTGTCTTTCAAAATGTTCGTTCCGTCAACAACACTGAACTTTGATGCCGGTTGGAAACAAGAAGATGGGAACTATTTTGCGGAGATCGGTTATTGCCCACAACTTCAGCTCTGTACTGGCATATATCCGACTGATGTGGAATACAAAACATCAATCACACAGAAAGAAGCAGAACGCATGCTAATATCACATTATTACATGTTCCACAAAATCAACTGGATATCGCTTGCAGAAGCGTTTGAACTGGCTCCTGTTCAACAGAAACCGATCCATGCTGTCTCATTAGATGGGCCGCTTTTTGATGAGTCGTGCTGAGGCACCGGCAGAAT
Organism: Candidatus Poribacteria bacterium; assembly: GCA_028818995.1. Next base: position 1,790 of record JAPPMR010000399.1, read on the forward strand.
CCTGAGAACAGGTGTTCTCTCTAAAAACGCAATTATTGAATTTCTGAACGAAAATTTCATCAACACCTGGGTGGAAAACGCAGAATTGGGACGGACAGGCAGCTTGCAAGACCCTATTGCAAAAAGACGTAAGCGGGAAGGAAAAACTTTCAATACAAACCACGCCTTAGCCAGAACTATAATGAAAGGATGGGTAAAAGGTTCACCAGTAGACTGTTTCGTTATCTCACACGATTTTGATTTGATAGGAAGTGTTGACTTCAATGAATTCCTTGACAACCTGCAACGCCCTGAAGATGAACCTGTGACATACATGCAATTTCTCAAGGATTCCTTAGAAGGAAAACGTCCTGGCTTGGGAGACATCATCCTTACACCTGAACAACCTTCACAGGAAGTTCTTGACACTATTCACACTCCGAAAATGGCACATCAGGACTACACAGTTGTCGGTATCAACACCACAGCATTTCAAGATGGTGGCACACTTACTATTGATATCAAAGTCGGTAGAGATGATGCAATCGGATTATTTTTTCTACTGGATGGAAATAAAAAATTGCCAACTGAGAAAGTGCCAGAAGGAATTGATCCCACAGAATGGCACAGTCAAGAAAGTAATGAATATGAGAAGGCACTTGATGCACTTGCTAAGCTCTGGGGTGTATTCCCTGGTCAAGCTGGGCGAATTACCTATCAGTTTAATCGTGGTCAACGTTTCAAATTGTGTGCAACTGGAGACCAATGGGGCGGTGTTGGCGGCATAAACGCATTCCATGTAAAAATATCTGTAGAGGAGAATAATAATTGAAAACCCCACCAAACAAAATTATACTCAATCTTAAGAACGATGAAAAAGTATCCGTTAAAGGTTTCGTCGCACCAATTGAGTATACACTCTCCCATTTTCATATAGAGTGGGATGCGTTAGCAAATCTGCATGTTACTGATCCGGAAAAGGAACATCCTACATCAGTTTTTCAGTCTTTTCTTCCAACAAAGGCGGTTTCAATAGGTGAATGTTGGCAGATTGAAGAAGCAGGTATAATGGAGCTGCTTCGGCAACTGAATCCTGAGCCGAATCTGGATCTGGAAATGGACAATGGAGATTCCCACGGTTTATGGGCATGTCTGCGTGCTTACAACGATAGGTTTGCTGATATCCAGTTTCGCATTCATGCAGATTTCAAGTTAGAAGACGGCTGGTTTACACCTTCCCAATTTGCAGGAAATCTCATTATCAACCGAATTGAGCAGACGATTGCATTTTTCAAAATGTCCGTGCCCGAAGGCACGGTAAACTTTGACGTGAATTGGCACGAGGACAAAAACGTTGACTATACTATTACGGATGCCGGTTTCTGCTCCCAAATGGAACTTAAGGCAGGCATAGAAGATGTGGTACAAAATACCGATTTCACAGAATCAATAACCGAAGAAGAGACAGAACGCGTGCTGAGTTTGCGCTTTTACAAGTCAGCACAAATCAACTGGGTATCGCCATATCAAGCAGTGGAGATGGCAGAAGAACAGGTTAAGTTAATTCATGTTATTTCAATAGACGGGCCATTGGCTAATGAGGCTTGCTGAGGGAGCGGCAAAGACTTGAGGGCAGGTGTCCTCTCTGATAACCAAATTATTGAATTCTTGAATGAAAATTTTATCAACATCTGGGTTTCCAATGTCCAATTAGAACGCACTCCCAGAAAACAAGCATATATGGCGCAAAGACGAAAGGAAATATCCAATGCGTTTGACAGAACGCATCCCTTAGCAAAAGCCATTATGGAAGGGTGGCAAGAGCATTCACCGGTGGATTGTTTGGTGATTTCACCGGAATTTGATGTAATGGGGAAACTTCCGTTTAATGATTTCTTTGGTGACTGCACACGAAGGGGTATCACGGAAGAGGAAGGTTACCTTGCATTTCTGAGCGATTCCTTAGATGCAAAGTTCCCTGGATTTGGTGAAGATACATCAGATCCTCTTTTGACTGGTTCAAACATTGTCCTCAATGAAAAACATCCTGAGCAAGAGGTATTGCACATTCTTCGCGCGCCAAGGCACGGCGACCAAGACTACAATGTCATTACAATAGATGTCACAGCATTTAAAAATGGTGGGGTGCTTATCATTGATATTCGGATGGGAAGTGCCAAATCTGGCGGATCGTTTGATCTGTTTGATGACGATACCGAATTGCCTACAAAAGGAATTCCTACCGAAGCACGGACCTCAGTATGGGATATCCCATCCGGACAGATAGGAACAATACGACATCTCTTTGACGAAGGTAAAGTCTTTAAGTTAGGTGCAACGGGAACTTGGTTCAGTGGAAAAGGAAACGTCAATGCTTTTCATGCAAAGATTTCTGTAGAGCCAGCAGAAAAGAATGAAAAGTGACATAGATAGTTACGATGAAAACAACACTTTTTTCTTTTTTGACGCTATTGATAATTCTAAGTCTCATCCCATCAATCGGTTCTGCTGAGTATGAACCGAGCACTCAAATTGCACTCCCTGAAGGTGCACTTGCCCGACTTGGAAAAGGTCGTGCAGAGGCGGTAGCGTTCTCTCCAGATGGAAACATGCTCGCGGTTGCAGGTTCAATCGGTATTTGGCTTTATGATGTCCGCACCTACGAAGAGGTTTCACTGCTTACCGGGCACACGGCAAATGTTCAATGTGTAGCATTCAGTCCAGATGGTAGGACGCTTGCCAGTGGTAGTTGGGATGATACGGTGCATTTGTGGGATGTTTCCACGAGAAAACGAGTTGCTATTCTCAAGCATACAGGAAGTGTGTTAAGTATAGCGTTTAGTCCTAATGGAAAACTACTTGCAACTGGATGTGGGTATACTATGACCCCTGAAAGGTCTACTCCTCGGGACGATCAGGACACAGTGAGACTATGGAACGTTCGCACAAAAAAGCATATCACCACATTTAATGGACACACTGCTTATGTTAACAGCGTAGCATTCAGTCCTGATGGGAAAACACTCGCAACTGGCAGTCGTGATAAGACAGTGCGGTTATGGAGTGTTACTAAGAAAAAGAATATCGGTATCCTCAAAGGACACACGGGTAATGTTTGTAGTGTAGCGTTTAGTCCAGATGGCAAAATTATCGCAAGTGGCGGCGGCTATGAAGGCGATAATTCAATTAGATTATGGGATGCTGACCCAAAAAAACACAAGAAAACTCTCATAGGACATACAGACTCTGTTAATAGTATCGCTTTTAACTCCGATGGCAAACTACTCGCAAGTGGGAGTAGTGACAAAACAGTAAAGGTATGGGATACCAAGACAGGTAAACATAACATAACACTAACTGGACACACAGATGATATTAAATGTGTAGCGTTCAGTCCTGATAACAATACACTTACAAGCGCGAGTAAAGATGGAACAATTCGGTTATGGGATGCAACAACAATCACAGGATATACCGATTATGTCGTGAGTGTTTCGTTCAGTTCAGATAGCAACATACTTGCGAGTGCAAGTTGGGACAATAAGATTCATCTGTGGGATGTAAACACAGGAAAACATAAGAAAGAACTCATAGGGCATACGGATAGAGTCTTAAAAGTTGTATTCAGTCCTAATCTCAATACTCTCGCAAGCGGTAGTGCTGATAAAACGGTGAGACTATGGGATATTGCCACCGGAAAGACAATCAAAACGTTTAAAGAACAGACATCTGCTATAGCATTTAGTCCGGATGGCAACACACTCGTAAGTGGTAGTCAAAATAATACGTTACAACTATGGGACATCACTACAGGAGAACGCAAAAATACACTCACAGGGCATACGGACGTTGTCATTAGTATGGCGTTTAGTCCAAAAGGCACTCTAATTGCAACCAGTAGCAATGACAACACAGTCTGTCTATGGGACGCTACAACTGGCAAGTTGAAAAATAAATTAGTTGGCAACACTATATCTGTTGGAAAGGTGGCATTTAGTCCAGATGGTAATACCCTCGCAAGTAGTAACTACGACGAGATTTACTTATGGGATATTACCACAGGAAAACACATAAATACATTCAAACACAAAAAACTATACGAACGAATAACAACATCTAAACAGAAAACAATAGTTGAATCAAGTACAGATTACGCTTGGAATGTTATCTTCAGCCCCGATGGAAATACACTCGCGACTTGTAGTCTGTTCGGTAAGGTTCACTTGTGGGATATTGCCACAGGAACGTATAAGAAAGTTCTTACAGGACATATAGGAAACGTAAAGTCTGTTGCGTTTAGTCCGAACGGTAAACTGCTTGCAAGCTGTAGTATGGATGGCACAATTCTTCTATTCGGACCAGTTTGGAAAGAACGATAGAGCTGCTTTTTCTTGTAGGTTTTAGTCAAACCTGCTATCATTCAAATTACACAAACAAAATACAACATATTGGGCTGGTAGTTTTCACAACTATTGCCGCTTCATAATTCAACATATCACTGAGAGGAACAAAAATGCAAAGCCACGAGGTAGATTACGAAATATTCGGCAACGATATGCAAGTCGTTGAAGTTGAACTCGACATGGGCGAGACAATTATCGCGGAAGCCGGCGCTATGAACTGGATGGAAGACGATATCGTCTTTGAGGCAAAGATGGGGGATGGTTCCGGTGGTGATGAGGGTTTAATGGGCAAACTCTTTAGTGCTGGCAAGCGTGCACTCACTGGTGAATCACTGTTTTTGACTCACTTTACCAATACGGGTAGTAATAAAAGACGGGTGGCTTTCGCTGCTCCTTATCCCGGTCATATTATCCCCATTGATCTTTCTCAAATGGGTGGAGAACTGCTCTGCCAAAAGGATGCCTTTCTATGTGCCGCCTTAGGTACCGAACTCAACATTGCCTTCTCACGCAGATTGGGCGCAGGTTTTTTCGGTGGTGAGGGTTTTATCCTCCAGCGATTACTCGGAGACGGCATGGCTTTTGTGCATGCTGGTGGGTCAGTCATCAAAAAGGAACTTGTTAATGATACGTTCCGTATTGATACAGGTTGCCTTGTTGCCTTCACGTCTGGTGTTGATTATAACATTGAAATGGTCAAAGGTTTAAAGTCAATGTTCTTCGGTGGTGAAGGACTTTTCTTGGCGACCTTGCAAGGCACAGGTACTGTTTACCTCCAAAGTTTACCTTTTTCAAAACTTGCCGACCGTATCATAGCACAAGTGCCAAGCAGTAACTGATATTTGGACTGTATCCACTGAAAAGAATACACGTTCAATTTAGAGATAAATTTGATTGGTAAATCGTGCAATACAGAATGAAATAATTGGAACAAAACATGAAGGCAGATACGTTCACTAACACTATCATAGTTGATGATACAATAAAGATATTGCCACGGTTAATCAAGACTGGCAAGCAGTATCAGGTGATTATTGCTGATCCGCCCTACAACATCGGTAAAGATTTTGGGAACGATACTGAAGTGATGCCGATAGACAATTATGTTGAATGGGCAGAGGCGTGGATAAAAGACTGTCTTCAACTCTTAACAGATGACGGTTTACTTTATCTGTATGGTTTCCCAGAAATTATAGCAAGAATATCTGTTTGCTTCCCTATCCACGAGCAACGTTGGTTGGTGTGGCATTATACCAATAAAACAGTGCCGTCATTGAAGTTTTGGCAAAGGTCTCACGAAACAATATTGTGTCTATGGAAACCGGATATGCCGCGCACCAATTTGGAGATAGACCAAATCAGAGAACCTTATACCGAGAGTTTCTTAAAGAACGCTGCAGGAAAAGAGCGAAAAGATACGCCATCTCGCTACGGTTCACCAGGGAAAATAACAATCTACAATGCCCATAAAAACGGGGCTTTGCCGAGAGATGTCATCAAAATTCCTGCTTTAGCTGGTGGTGCTGGTCGTTCTGAAAGATGGTTTGTTTGTAGGACATGTGGGTCTCAAATTTTTCCACCTGCCAATTTATCCGAACATCGCGAACACGATATATTGAAGCATCCTACTCAAAAGCCAATGGAATTGACGAGACGACTCATCCTATCTCGTATCAATGGAGCAGATGGCAGAGTACTTGTGCCGTTTGCCGGTTCGGGTTCTGAATGTGTCGTGGCACAAGCATTGATGACTGAATATCTTGGTATAGAAATAAACCCTGAGTTCGCTGATTTCGCAATGAAGTGGTTGGAATATGATTGTGAGGGACTGAGAAAACAATTGTCTCTTTTTCAACAAACAAACGAGACAAAGGATAAAAATGAACCAATTAACGAATGTTTTTGCGTTCCTATTTAGATAATCCATTTATGTATGGCAGTGAAGAGTGTAAATAATTGTCCTTTACGTCTGGAGTTTATGTGAAAATTCGTAGTATAAAAGCATATCAAGTTGACCTTCCACTCCACGAAGGCAGCTACAATTGGTCGGGTGGGAAATCTGTATCCGTTTTTGATAGCACAATTGTTGCTGTTGAAACAGATGAAGGTGTCACTGGCTACGGTGAAGTTTGTCCGCTTGGACCATTCTATCTCCCCGCTTATGCAGAAGGTGTTCGTACCGGCATTGCGGAACTTGCACCACACCTTATTGGCAAAGACCCGACACAACTTCTTCCGCTCAACCAACTTATGGATACAGTGCTCAAAGGACATCCTTATGTAAAAACTGGAATTGACATCGCGTGTTGGGATATTCTCGGCAAGGTTTCAAAACAATCTGTTTGCACATTACTCGGTGGAAGATACGGTGAGGATTTCATGCTCTATCGTGCGATTTCCCAACAATCTCCCGATGAGATGGCAGAAAAAGTGGCAACCTATCGCGCGGAAGGGTATCGCAAATTCCAGTTGAAAGTGGGAGGCGACCCAAACACTGATATTGAACGTATTCATGCTGTCGCCGAATTGATGGAACCGGGAGATGTGCTCATTGCAGATGCGAATACAGGCTGGTTGATGCACGATGCTGCCCGCGTTGTTCGTGGTGTCCGCTATGTGGATGTCTATATTGAACAACCCTGCCTCTCCTACGAAGAATGCCTTGCCATTCGTGAACGAACAGATCACCCCTTTGTTCTTGATGAGACGATTGATAGCATTCATGCGTTGTTACGCGGTCATGCAGACCGAGCAATGGATGTTGTGAACATAAAAATCAGCAAATTCGGTGGGTTGACCAAAGCTAAACTTGCAAGAGATCTCTGCGTTGAACTCGGAATTGCGATGACGATTGAAGACAGTTGGGGTGGGGACATTACAACTGCCGCGATTGCTCATCTTGCTCACAGCACACCGACAGAATTTCTGTTTACAGCAACCGATTTCAACAGTTATGTCACCGTCAGCACAGCGGAAGGCGCACCGCAGCGAGTCAATGGCAAAATGGCGGCCTCAAAGCAACCTGGCTTAGGTATTATACCTGATATGGACGTTTTAGGCGAAGCGGTTGTGCAAGTGGAATGATCGTATGACTATTAGAATCCTCTCTGCCACAGATGTCCGAGCAGCCTTACCTATGCCCAAAGCGATTGATGCGATGCGGCACGCCTACAGTCAACTTTCAGCAAACAAAGCGATTGCACCACCACGACAACATATCTCCACCGGCAAAGGTGTTACGCTCATTATGTCCGCCTATCTGCCTGAACGCAGCGATTTTGGAATCAAAGTCGTCTCTGTTTATGACGACAATCCGAACCTCAATCTACCCCCAAATCAACGGTATGAAGGACATTTAGTCCTTCCCCGCATTACAGCAACAGTTTTAGTGCTTGACCCAGAGACAGGCTCGCCAAAATCATTTATGGACGGTGCCAGCCTTACTGCTATTCGAACAGGGGCAGGTGGTGGTGTGGCATCCGATCTGCTTGCACGAAAGGACGCAAAAAAAGTTGGATTGTTCGGCGCAGGTGTACAAGCACGGGCCCAGTTGCGGGCAGTGATGGCAGTTAGAGACATAGAACATGTCAACCTCGTCAGTCGCACACAAGCCTCCGCACAACGACTCGCTGCTGAGATTTCGGAGTGGACAGATGCCCCTGAAGTCAATCTCGTCCCTACGGCACAAGAGGTCGTAGCGGATGCTGATATTGTTATTTGTGCGACAACATCGTCAACTCCACTTTTTGATGGCAATGACTTACAATCGGGAACGCATATCACAGCAGTCGGTACGTTTGTGCCAGAAAAACGGGAAGTAGATACAACGACAATCACACGTGCAAACCGAATTGTGGTAGATTCGCGGGAAGCTTGTTTAGAGGAGGCGGGGGATCTGATTATTTCGAACGCTCAAATTGATGCTGAAATAGGCGAAATCGTCAACGGTGATAAGCAAGGGCGCGAGTTTGATGATGAAATCACTTTTTTTAAGTCCGTAGGTGTCGCGGTGCAGGATGCCGTTGCAGCATCAGCGGTACTTGCAGAGGCAGAGGCAAAAGACTTCGGCATTGTCGTTGAGATGGTTCAATAGTCTATTCTGACAGATGAGCGTCTTGTATAGGCAATCTGCTTGATCCTATTGCGTTAAGAGATAGTTGATTATCTGTGCAGCAACTTCGGCTTTCGGATTATTTTTATACAGGGTATGAAAAACAATCGCTAATCTACCACGATCACCATCTCGCACAATGATGGGATCTGCCAAGGTTGCCTGCTGGGTATTCCCAGTATTACTCGCAAGTATCTTTTCAGCAAACCACTTATCCTCAAGTTGATCTAAAGGAAAAGGTCTGTCAGAATTAAAATGTACCAAACTTGGAGCTAATCTACTACCTTCTGCTGTAACATACATAGGTACGTTGTGTTCATATACATCAATCTCAATTTCAGGGAGGTCCATTAAGTTTTGCATAGCACCACGTTCGTTGGCTGTGCCTTCTGAACTGTTATACCCAAAATAATCCGCGTGATTCAATATTGTATCACCATCCGTTGATTCAATCCAATTTTCGGCGACAGAACCATCGGGTTGCGCATTTCCCGAGGGATAAATCGTGGAAGGTAAAATACCGTAAAGGATGCAAACATTGACGACACCGTTTGCGGTTGTTTGCAGCATCCAATCTCTGACGGATTCCTTACTTTTTGTTATCTCCACTTGCATACTCTCTGATTCTAAGAGAAATTTTGTCATTTCTGCTTCATTTTCTGCATTTTCCGGACTTATCCATAAGGTTTTACCTATATAAATCAAAACATCTACTGAACCGTCTATAGGATCAACTGGTATAATATCTGTTGTTTCCTGTTTCACTATTTCTGCAGGTTCTACATCCGGTACAACCGATACCTTTAATTGCTGCGTCTTACTACAACTGGCAAAGGAAACTATACAACCAATTAAAACGATAATTACTGACCATTGATATTTTACCACTAATAATTCTCCTTAAATAAATGTATATGAAATTATACTATGCAATACAGTCAGTAGCAAATTTTTATGATGGCACGTTTTATAGTGGATTCTACAATTAACTTTACACCTGATCTGTAGGAGGGAACTCCGATTCCCGACTAACATTGGTTTCGTCGCGATTCGGAGATCGCTCCTACAGAATATATGTAAACTTATTTACATAATTTACTATAACACGATTCGCTACGTCTCAAACATATGAGATTTTATCGCTCCTTATGCCGTATTTCAAAAGAACCATCCGAATTTTTTAATGTGAAAAATATGATTAAAGCAGTATTTTTTGATCTTGATAACACACTCTGTGACTCTGATACAGCATGGAACATCGCAGTAAAGGAAACATTTCAACTTTTTCGGAAGCATGAACCGGAAGTTTCGCAAGAGGCACTTACAAAGGCATGGGCAAAAGTTCATCAGAATCTCTTTCAGCAACTTGACGCAGGAAAATGCTCTATGGCAGAAGTGAGAGACTCACGTTTCCCACATTTATTTAAAGAACTTAATCTGTCCCTAAGTAAATTTACAGAAGAACTCAACGACTTTCTCAGTACGCTCTATATCACGAGTTTATCCCTTTACGAAGATGTTGCAGTGCTTGAAAAATTACATGCATACCATGTCGGTATCATTACAAATGGGGCACACGATGAACATATCGACAGTCAACTTTCTAAAGTCCAACACCTGGGACTAACTAAACGTATTCAGTCGTTGACAATTTCTGGTGAAATTGGTGTTCGGAAACCGAAATTTGAAATCTTCAAAGTGGCCTGTGACCGTGCTGGTGTTTTGCTGCGAGAGGCCATGCTCGTGGGAGATTCCATCCAAAATGACATCATTGGTGCTAATCGGGCAGGTATGACAAGCGTTTTGATAGACCGAAAATCTGATGTATCCATACCGAAAATAGCGGATGCACAACCAGACTATTTGATCTCAAATCTATATGATGTTTTGTCTTGTTTGGAGTATAAACAGGATTAGAATCGTCCTGAATGAAGATCATAGTTTAATTTTATCAGATAAGTAGTTTGGATAGTATTATACTTAAACCTATTTAGCTAATAGGTAGTTGATGATTATCTCCGCCGCGACTGCCCCTTTCGGATTATCCCCATGATGTGTTTGGTGAACCATCGCGAGTCTACCTCGATTGCCATCTCGAAGAATTATAGGATCTGCCAATGTCGCCTGAATATCTCCTGTATCACTTGCAAATATCTTTTCAGCGGACCATTCAGCTCCGAGTTGTTCCAAAGGGAAGGGTCTGTCCGATTCAAAATTGGCTAAACTTGGGGTTAATGTTCTGCCACCCTCAGTGACCTGCATAAGTAGGTTCTCAAAATGTTCAACATTAATATCAATATTAGGAAGGTCCATAAGGTTTTGCAGAGGTGCCTTGTAGTTAGGTGTCTCGTCTGAACTGTAATAACCTAAATAATCTGCCTGATTCAAAATCGTATCACCATCTGTTGTTTCAATCCAGTTTTCAGCGATTGATCCGTCGGGTTCGGTATTTCCTGGGGCATAGATTGTTGCGGGTAAAACGCCATAAAGGATGCAGACATTCACCGCACCGTTTCCTGTTGTCTTCACCATCCAGTTCTTAAGTGTTTCATCACTTTCTGTAATTGCTATTCGAATTCCCTTGGATTCTAAATGTCCCTTTGCCGTTTTCGCCTCAAGTCTTGCAATTTCCAATGTTATCCATGAAGCACTACCTGTATAAATCAATACATCCACCGGTTTTACATTCAATACACCAGAGACAACTGGTATAGACTTTTTTTGCACTTTCGTGCAACTCGCAAAGGAAACCGCCCAGCCAATTAGGAGGATAATAACAATCCATCGGTATTTTCGCACTAATAATTCTCCTTAAGTAGGAACGTGAATCCGACTATTAGAGCCTGCAGTAGTAGCGCTTGACAATCTGTTTCACAATACTATTAGTCTGTCCAGTCTAAAATTATAAGTATCAGCAGTAGTCGGGAATCGGAGTTCCCTCCTACAAAGAGAAGGCGATATTGGCAGGAGCGATCTCCGAATCGCGACCTTTACCTGCAAAATTTCGGTAAACACTCCACTATTCCAGTTATTTAGGAATAATACCAAATTAACGGAATTTATCTTTTTTCAACGGTAGGTGCGGTTTCCTAACCGCACACTTAGCAAGACGAATCACGTTATTTGGGAATAACCTGTTTGATTTGTCCGTTCTGTCCACCGATAACGATGCTACCGTCCGTGGGGTGAACGCTCAGGGAATAAGCCCAACCCTCAAGTGCAGATATCTCAGTTGTAACCTCTACTGAATCCGGATCAATGATATAGATTCTGCCATTGTTGCAGGCTGCAGCAATCTTTGAACCATCGTTTAACCATGCGACACTCAGCAGGGGCGTTTTAAGTCTTGCGAACTTAACCATACGTCCGATAGTTGGCTGCCAAAACCTTACGGTACGATCATCACCTGCGGACGCGATCATTGGAAGTCCTCCATCAACCGGGCGCAGTGCAAGGTCATGCACGGGCAGCGTATGATTGTTCATACTTCGGATCAACTCACCAGATGTCAAATCCCAAACGCGGACACTCTGATCTATTCCCGTACTCACAAGTTTTTCTTTATCATTCAGGAAACAGAGAGATGACACCCCTTTTGAATGTCCTTTCAGGTCTTGAATCTGAGTTCCAGTGTGCAGGTCCCAAAGAATAATGCGTCGGTCTAAACTTGCTGATGCAAGCGATGACGTATCCCGCCACGCCACTGCCGTGACTGAATCGCGATGCTTCTTAAGAACATGGAGTGATTTTACTTCAGGCCATGAAAAAATCTCTATGATGCCTTCGGTTGCAGGATTTCCGCCGCCAACAGCTAACTGATTTCCATCAGGTGAAAACGCAAGATCGTGAATGTTATTGGCTTGCACTTTAATGATCTTCTGTAGGTTGAGTGCTGGCCAATCGTAAACGTGCAACCCCGCTTGCGAACATGCCACAACAGATTTTCCATCAGGAGAAAATGCAAGAGAGGTAATCGGTGGCATGATGGGAGGTTGGTGAGGATTGTTACCGGCACTTGATGGTTTGTGCTGCGATTGATTTCCATTCCATTTACCGTAGTTTGCCCCATCTTCAATCCACTTTCGGTAAAGGTCGGTTTGCTGCTCTGTTAAGGGGGCGCCTTCCTCTGACGGTGGCATAATGCCAGTTTCTCCTTCGGGTAACGTGATACGTTGGTAGAGAAGGGAATCCTCAGGTTCACCAGCGATAATCACTTCTCCGTGTCTACTCTCCTCAATACCTTTTACACTATCCAGTTGGACATCAGCTTTCGGCTTCGTGACGTTCCCATCGGCATCAATCTTTGGGGCACTGTGGCAACTAAAGCAGCGATTCTGGAGGATAGGCAAAATCTGCTTTTCAAAATCAATTTCAGCTTTATAATCTGCTGAGATAGCAGGTGGAGCAAATATCAAGATAAATATGAAACTAAAAATAGGTATTACTAAATTTGGGGGCAGTTCCCGCTTCATCAATTTATCTCCATTATTTAAATTCAGTAAATATAAGAGGGAAAATTCGTTTTACTACAGACGGTTCTAAATTTTAAGAAATTTATACCATTTCTATATGAAAATATTGTATTATTTCGTAGGTCGGGTAGAGCAACGCGAAACCCGACATGTTGGCTCTGAAACCTTGATATTGTCGGGTTTCGCTACGCTCTACCCGACCTACAAACCAACCTTCCTTTGAACTTGCTAATTATTGTTCACAAACTCATTACAAGTTAGCAAACTCCAGACCATATCTTCAAGGACTGCTTGTTGGGAATTGGCAGATGCCTCAATATCAATGTGCTGTTTCCAGAACTGCTGCTCTTTATCTGTTGGTTGCCGACATAACGCTGCGAGATAAAATTCGTTCACAATCTCCATCGGTGATTTCCCATCCGACATCAGCTTATCAAGTCGACTATTCGGAACACCGATGCGGGCGTTGAGAAGGTCGCCATTGAACAGATGCAGTTTACGTTGAAGTTCATCCGTTGCTTCAGCAGAACTCTCGCATGAAGTTTCACGCGAACATCTCCCAAGAATATCCAGTGCATCGGATTCGGTATTCGGATTAAACAGAGACACAGCGCGTGTCCCTTCTGGTTCATCACCATAAATATCGGACACACCGAGCACATCTGAAATGGCATCAGCCAACACCTCTGGCGCAAGCGGTTTTTGTAGTGCATGAGAATAGAAGCGATCATCCGCTCTGTTTTGCGGGAGTGCATTTGAACTACGCGCGTAAGCCTCACTGAGCGCGATCCGTCTAAGTGTATGCCGTAGGTCGTAGCCGTGTTCTACAAAATCAGTTGCCAATGTTGTCAGTAACTCAGGATGCGTGGCAGGATTGGTGGAGCGAAAATCGTCAACAGGTTCAACCAATCCGCGTCCCATCATCGCCTTCCATAACCGATTGACAATCGCTTTGGCGAAATATGAGTTATCAGAACTTGTTAGCCAATCTACCAATTCGAGACGACCATCAGGGACATCAATAGGCAAAAACTGACTACCGGGGATCCGCGGTACCGCTTTTTCACGTGTTGCAGGATGGATAACTTCACCAGACGTTTTTACTTTGACGACCTGTTCAGTTTCCATCTTGGCAAAAATCGCCGCTAATCCGTGATAGTCGTCTTGTGTCCACTTGTCAAGCGGATGGTTATGGCAGTTTGCACATCGCAGTCGCGCTCCCATAAAGAGTTCACTCACAAATTCAGCTTGTTCACGAGGTCCATCAACGGTGCGGTAAAAATTCGCCGGACCAACTTCATGGGAATCACCTGTTGCCAAAATAACCGAACGTGCCATCTGGTCATACCCAACACCTTCGCGAATCTGTTCCGATAGCCATTTGTGGTAGACAAACGCGCCTTGTGTGTTTC
>JAPPMR010000399.1:16176-17410 GCA_028818995.1 Candidatus Poribacteria bacterium
ATCCTTTCCGCCGATTCGCAGCAACTTTGCTAACTGCAATGTCCAGTACTCGTTAAATTCATCCGACTGAAGTAAGGTGTCAACCAACGCTTTTCGTTTAACTGTATTGGAATCTGTAAGAAATGCAGTCACTGTATCTGGCGTTGGGAGATGTCCAATGAGATCAAGCGTCACTCTACGCAAGAAGGTGGCATCATCGGTAGTTGGTGACACAGGTAACCGCAGCGTTGAGAGCAATTTGAGAATTTCACTATCAATACTTGTCCCAACCGTTTCTGAAGATGTGTGCGTTTCGTCACTTTTTTGGTTATTCTGTATGGGGACTTCGTTCAAAGGTGCGATAAACTCAATCGGGACAACTTCCGTGAGATAGCGAGCAAGAATGATGTGTCGACCACGCCGGTGCAATTTGGCTACGGCAGTGGCTGTGTCAATTTCAATCGCAGAGGTATCCTCCGGCGTAAAAACAGTCCATTTTGTAACATCTTTTATCGTTCCATCTGAAAAATGAGCATTTGCGCTTAGTTGGATGGGGTTTGCGGGATTTGCTATAACCTGTTTTTGTGGTGATATTTCAACGCGTTCCAACTGACGCAGCGTTTCATAAAGTGCCCCTTGTTGAATCCAGCTGTAGAGTAATCGTGCGGCTTCCCCATTTTCGGGCAGAACCTGACCGCCGCCATGGCTGGTTTGTGCTGTCGGTTTTAGAATCACAAGGCTTTGTTCTGGGTGCATCAGATTAATCCGCCGTCCAGCAAGTTGTCGGACAATCGCCTCATAGTCTGATTGCGGATTTCCACCGAATAGCGACAGCTTAAACTCGCCCCTACCAGCGGCTGAACCATGGCATGCTCCCGCATTACACCCAAACTTAGTAAAAATCGGTATCAAGTCATTTTCAAAGTCAACAAGGTTTGAGGATTTTGTGATGTTCTGTTTTAATGCAGCAATGTTAGTCTGATCGTTGTTTGCTAAGGATATAATTTGGTATACATGCCCACACAAGAAAAGTACTGCTGCTAATATCAATGTTCTAAAAGTTAACTGGATTGTTTTCATTTTTTACCCTTAGAATACTGTATTGTATACCATTTCTAATTGACAAATTGTCATAACATATTGTAGGTCGGGTTGAGTTTACGAAACCCGCCAAGCGCCAAAAAATTAGGGGGTTTGTAAAAAAGACCCCGCCCAGCAAAAAAAATTATATATATTAAATAAAAAATATTTTTTT
>JAPPMR010000399.1:17420-24660 GCA_028818995.1 Candidatus Poribacteria bacterium
AAAAAAAATATATAAAAAAAAATTACAAAAAAAATTTTTTCGGGGTGTTTTTTTAAAACAACCCCCCAACCAAAAAATGGGGGGGGTTTCTAAAAAGCGAAACCCGACCTACGAAATAATGTAAGATTATCATATAGAAATAGTATTATATCAGTTGATAAGAGGTTACGGAGCACCATCAATTCCAGAAGGTGTTGTTTCCTCAATACAATAAAGATGGGTGTCAGAACGCAGAATTAGCGCATTGCCTGCGACAGCACCAGATGCGATGAATTCCCCATCAAATTCATTCTGTGCAAGCAACTTGAACTCCCGTCCTACAGAAATAACTGACACTCTCCCGTCCATGCTAAAAAAGTAGATTTTTCCATCTGCATATAGAGGTGATGCCCAATATTTTCCACCGATGCGTCCTTTCCATATAGGATTCCCGTTCTTTGCATCTACACAAGAAGCTACACCGCTCTCGTTGACCATAAACATTAAGTCGTTCACAATCAGCGGCGATGGTATTTCAGGTGCACCTCTGCGGATGCTCCAAACAATGTGTGTATCGGTAACATTACCTGTACCGGAGGGATCAACCGCCACTAATCTTTTTTCAATACCAGTAGTAAAATAAACGAGATTGTGCGCAAAAATTGGTCTACATGCCACGTTCCAACCCCAGCCTTCATGCCGAATTCGCCAGAGTTCGTCGCCTGTTTTCGGGTCATAAGAAATTGTGACTTCCGCAGCAGGACTGACCAACTGCTTCTTTCCCTGATATGTGATGATAGTTGGCGTTGCGTAAGATTTCCTGTTATCGTTCGGTTTTTCTTTTTTCGTTTTTTCGGTATCGGTAATGCCTTTCGCTCTGAGGACAGCCTCAAAATCTGAGTCAACTTTTCGATGTTCCAACCACAACGTATCACCTGTCCTTTTGTTCAGTGCTGCAACAAACTGCACATCAATACCATCGAATGTCAGAAATAGTGAATCTCCATCAATAATAGGTGAAGAAGCAGGACGCACCCGATGATCACAGTTGAGATTTCTCCGTTCCCAAAGTTTATCACCCGTTTTGGTGTCCAGACAGGCAGTGCCGTAAGTGCCATAGTGAACATAGATGCGTCCATCCTCTACAATAGGAGTCGGGGAAGCATGACTGTTGAGATCAGCATGTTCAAGTTGTGGTTCTGCGACCTCAAAAACTTTGATGTCGTGTTTGATGTCGCCGCTATGCAAATCCACACAGACAGCAAAAAGTTCACTACCATCTTCACGCGCGGTTGTTACCCAAATCTTGTTGCCCCAAACAACAGGGGATGAATATCCCTTATCATGAATAGGTGTCTTCCAACGAAGGTTCTTTGTTTCGTTAAATTTAGTAGGGATACCATCTGCTGTTGCTTTTCCGTCTCCGTTTGGACCACGGAACTGATTCCAGTTATTCTTTGTAATACCATTCTGTTCGGGATACGCGTAGGATAATACAACGACATAAGGAAAAATGAAGGTTAGAATTGCAATGAATACGCGTTTCATCAATCTCTCCGTAGTTTATACCATTTCTAATATATAATGTGTCATTTGTTTGATATTTGTAGGAGCGACCTCCCGGTCGCGACCGGGAGGTCGCTCCTACAGAAGAAAGGTATCTTCAGCAGACAATAGTTGAATCTCGTAATGAAATAGTATTTATTAGAATTGGTATTACATTAAAGAACTATTGGGTCAAGCAATTAATTCCGAAACAACATTAGCACCGTCAGGGGCAACCCGCACCGGGCGTCCATCACTGGTATGTAGTTCTAAACTTGGGTCAATACCGAGTAACGTATAGATTGTTGCTGAAAGATCCGATGGCGTTACAGGACGTTCCTTTGGAAATTCGCCAAGGGAATCGCTGCTGCCAATAATTTGCCCGCCTTGCACACCACCGCCAGCCAACATCACACTGAATACATTGGGCCAATGGTCGCGTCCACCTTGCGAGTTAATCTTCGGTGTGCGACCAAACTCACCCATAACTACCACGAGTGTTTCATCCAGCATACGCCTGTCTGTAAGGTCTTGAATCAGCGCGCTGAGTGCCCGATCAAGTGACGGTAGATGTGCATTCCTATCAGTCGGGTAACGTTCCTTAAGTCTGAAGATATCCTGATGCGTATCCCAACCCGTATGGTTGACTGTCACAAATGGCACACCTCTTTCAACAAGCCGCCGTGCCAATAAACAGCTCAACCCAATTCCGTTCACACCACCGGGACCATATCGCTGGCGCACCTCTTGCGGTTCTTCGGAAAGCGAGAATGCCGCTTTTGCTTCGGGAGATGTTATAAGATTGTAGGCACGTTCTAACTCTGGGTCCGAAACTGTTGTTGCACCAGCATCTTTGGCACTACTAAATTCGTTAAGTGCGTTGACAAATTGTCTTCGTCGTGAAAGACGATCAACATCAATACCTTGATAAAAATCAAGATCACGAACTTTAAAATCAGACCTTTTGGCATCACCACCAACAGAAAATTGGCGTGTAGCACTCGGCAAATATCCATTTCCCGATAATTGACCGGTGAAATTCGGAACTGCAATGTTAGGAGGTAAAGCAGATAGGGCATCTCCAGTAATGTTCTGGCTATTTTGATATCTGACATAAGCAACCGTTGCACCAAAAGAAGGATACTCCAAAGCAGGTGTAGGTTTGTATCCTGTCATTAAGTATTGGGTGCCGAGACTGTGTTCCCCAAGCGGTGATGTCATTGAGCGAATGACGGCAATTTTATCCATAATGGCTGCTGTCCGTTCCAAACATTCACTGATACGCACACCTGTCACGTTTGTGGGAATAGTCTTTAGCGGTCCGCGAACCTCTTGCGGTGCATCTGGCTTTGGGTCAAAAGTTTCAAGATGACTGGGACCCCCATCAAGCCATATCAGGATACAGGATTTTGCTTTTGCCGTGAGTGTATTATTGCCGGCAAAGGCACGTTGCAGGTGGAAAAAGTTCCCTAATCCCAATCCAAATGCAGTCAATCCGCCTACGCGTAAGAAATCGCGGCGGCTGATGCCATCACATCGTTTCGTAACGTTCATTCGTTTCCCTCATATAATGTCTGCATTGTTTTAATGAAGTATTAACCCATGTAAGTTTGGTAAAGTTTGCATAATTCGACCAACAAGGCTACACTAATCTTTAGACGAACTATTCCGATTTGAATTTAAAATTTTTTCAATTCTTGCAATTCTTGGAAAAATGTATTCTATAATTCCTGCCTTCTTTGTAATATTCAATACCTTGACAAGCTGCTCACGAGGCACATTTTCTCCAGATTCGATAATAATCAGAGCTTTTTGTTCTTCAGGTAAATTGAGAAGGAGAGACGACAGTTCGTCAATCTGTACCTCCCTATCGTTTAGGAGTATTTTACCAGTTTTTTCAGTCTCGGTAGGGTCTTTTATTTCAATAGTATGAGTCTTTCTGTTTAACCATTTTTCCAACGTGGTAGGTTTTACCCCAATCGCTTCTCCGATAGCACCAAGCACATGCGGGTCGGGACGGAGCATCGGCTGCGTGAAAGCAAAGTTGTGTAATACTTTTCCATCTTTGGCGACAATGACTGTCTGAGCCACACTGCGATTGAGACCGTAGCTGCCCGGTCCTTCACGACCATCCGGAGAGATACCGAGCAAGACACCACTTGGAATATGCGGGATTAACCTGCTGACTTGATTCTCCAAAGTATCTGGTGTGTCGCCTAAAAACACAGCATTCATAAGCATTGTCTGTTTAGATGTTTCGGCGATTTGGGTGAATAAACGTGAAAAACCAAGCAATCCACGCAAACCGAGACCACTTTCATCTTGCAAGAAGAGTACAAGCGCTTGTCCCTCTGCCTTGGCGATGACATCATACGTTTTGTCTTTCGTTTCACCGTTGATGCCCTTAACCTTCAATTCTGGGAGTTTCTCGCCGGGTTGCGGACCAGAGAAAAGCTCTTTTTTCTGAGTTTTCTTGAACTCAGCCGGATTTTTTACTTCAACATAGGCATTACGGTATCGGTTTTGATTCTCCCGATTTGCTAAAGCACGGCGAGCAGCTAAACCTTCTTCTCGATTCAATTTGCCATCACCATCTTTGTCAAACCGCTTGACAAGTTCTTCTCGGGATGGATCACGTTCGCCCTCGCGTTCCATGCGTCTACCTTCTGGACTCACCTTTGGATCTCCTTCACGCCTGATGCGTTCCTCCGGAGAAGGATCGCGTTCCCCTTCGCGTTCCATTTTTTCTCTATCACGCTGCATCCGTTTGCCTTCAGCAGGCTTTTCGTTCAGCCATTTCGCGACTGTTTCCGGTTGTTCCTGAATTACATCTGCTATGGCACCAAGGACATGTGGATCGGCAAAGAGCAAAGGTTGTGTGAAAGCAAAGTTATGCAGAACCTTGCCCTCTTTAGCGATAATAACTGTCTGTGACACATTCCGATTTAACCCATAACTCCCCGGTCCTTCACGGCCATCTGGAGAAATACCGACTAAAACGTTCTCTGGCACATGCCGTGTGATTTGTTTCAACGCGGCGGAATCATCGCTGAGAAACACAACACTCATCTGTAGTTTTTGCTTAGATTCATTGGCGATTTTTTCAACCATACGGGAAATATCGTACAACCCACGCAAACCTACACCACTTTCGTCTTGCAACAGAAGCACAAGCGGTTGCCCACCAGCTTTGGCAATAAAATCGAATGTTTTACCTTTTGCTGCACCGCGTATACCGGTTGCCTTCAATGGTGGAAGTTTCTCACCGGGTTGCGGTCCGGAAAATATCTGCTTTTCTTGGGATGTGCTGAAATTTTTGGGGTCCGCGATTCTCACTTGACGGCGATTTTCATATTGCGGTTTTCTGTCCATCGCCTTATCACCTTCTTGTTCTTTCTTGAGAAGTTCCTCGCCTTCTTCCCATGTGATTCCCAGCTTTTTAAGCTTTTCCGCTACCTCTTCTTTTGATACTTTCCCGTTCATGACAGCATCATGAAGTTTCAGAAAGGAATCTCGAAGTCCATCAAACCTTGTGCCAACTAACCTGGCACTCACAATCTTTCTTTCGGAACGTTTTGCTTGTGCGCTATTCAGCCACTTTTCCAATGTAGCGGGTTCTACTTCAATTGCTTGTGCGATGGCACCGAGGAAATGTGGATCGGTATAAAGCATCGGTTGTGTGAAAGCAAAATTGTGCAGCACCTTCCCATCTTTAGCAATAATGACTGTCTGCGCTACGTTGCGGTTCAGTCCATAACTTCCTGGTCCTTCGCGGCCATCAGGAGATAGCCCTTTTAATATCTCATTTGGAATCTCTGCTTTTAGCATTTCAGAAGCCCATTCGGGTAAGGCATCAAGATCATCTGCAAGTAACACAACACCTATCTGGAGCCTTTGATTAGATTTTTCGGCACCTATTGCTTTGCTATGTCTTTTTTGGAACGCATCAATTTTAAGGAGCAGATTAGACACACCAACAAGCCCTTTTATACCGACTCCATTGGTGTCTTGCAAGAATAATACGAGGGGTTTCCCATCTGCCTTTGCAGTAATGTCAAATGACTTACCATCAATTTCGCCAGAAATGCCGATCACCTTCAACGGAGGGAGTTTTTCACCGGGTTGCGGTCCGGAGAACAGACGGTTTTCTTGTGATTTATTAAACGCTGACGGGTCCAAAACCTTTATGGACTTGTCCTCCTTGTATTCCTTCTCATTCTTCATTTTAGCGAGTTTCTTCTGTTCGCCACGCTTCTTTTCAACTTTTTCAACCGCTTTTTCTGATTCCTGAGGTGTCTGTGCGAATAGTGAGAGTTGAACAGTTCGCAACGGAACCAACTGCGCCATCGCAAGCAAAGGTAGACAGGTTAAGAGCAAGGTCACTGCCACGACAAGCAAGCGTCGCCGCGGTTGTAAGTCAAGTTGTCGGTTGTTTTTCAAAATTAAGTTAATTCGGGATTCCAATTCTGATGGTTCATTTAACCCCAAAGTTAGGGGAATAGACTGTTCTTTGGGGTGAACCAAATCTAACAAACACTGTGCGTAATTTTTCCTTGCACCTGTCAATTGGATCACCCAATCATCACAGATTCGTTCCCGTAGATGGACAAGTTTTCGGTTGAGAAAATGGTAAATCGGATGAAAAAAGAAAATAGCACCAACCAAATGTGAAAAGAGATTTGTTAACCAATCCAGTCTTTGTACGTGTGCTAATTCGTGAGCTGCTACCAATTCAAACTGTTCAAGATTTAACTTTTTTGGAATCAGAATATAGGGCGATAACCAACCAAATGAAATCGGTGACATTATCCGATCCGAGAAACAGACGGTGACCGGACGATTTATGTTCAGCTTTTGAGCCAATCGTTTACAGACTGCCTGATATGCACCATCAGCTACTGTAGCGGTGCGGCGGAGTCGGTGGATTCGATACAAACCAAAAGCAACACGCATTAACATAGCAAGTGTCCCAATAGTCCAGATGCAGAGTATTAGATTGGTCGTAGTCCAATTATAGGAGAACTGGCTACCAGTAACCGTCCGTTCCTGCGATTGCATGTTGCTTTCAGTTAATGAAATCTCTGGCAGGTCTGCAGTTTGAGCAGCTAAAGCAGATATGTTAACAGGCTGCATCTGCGTTAATTCTGGTGACGTGCTGCCGATTGAAATTGCTGGCACAAACTGATTTAAAACGAATAGGATTGGCAAACTGAGCAGAAACAATAACCAAAGCAGATGGGTTGTGCTGTTTGTGCGGCGAAAACGTCTTGCGATAAGCCATGTCAAACCACCTAATAATCCCCATTGCCATGAACAGTTGAGCAGTGAAAGTAGAATTTGCTTAGTCATCGGTTACTCCTTTTGATGTTGAATTTCAGATATTTCTTCGGGCTGGTAGTCATTGATAAGTTTTTGTAAACGGTTGAGTTCAGACGGAGTTGTTTGTCGAACTTCAAGTAGCGTGTTCACCAGTTTTTCTGCCGAATTGTCAAAGAGCCGTTCCAGCAAATCGTTGAGCATGGAATGTGTAATCTCTGTTTCTTTGACTAAAGGTTGGTAAACGAATGTTCGACCGTCCACTTGATGTGATAAAAAACCTTTCTTTTCAAGACTTTTCATGGTGGTGGCGACAGTGGTATACGCGAGTTTCCTGTCTATGTTATCAAGAACATCATTGACTGTGGCACGCGTCAGTTTCCACACCACTTTCATTACC
>JAPPMR010000446.1 GCA_028818995.1 Candidatus Poribacteria bacterium
CCTCATAACCCACTGCGTTTAATAGGTTGACAAGCGTATCACCAACTGCTGCAGCGCGTCCACTCACAATGTTAAGCGGACCTGTCGGATTTGCACTGACAAATTCAATTTGAACTCGCTTTCCAACGCCTATTTCGCCACTTCCATAAGCGTCCTGTGCGTCTACAATTGTCTTGAGTGTATCGTCCAACCACTCATTAGAGAGATAGACATTAATAAAACCCGGTCCCGCGATTTCAAGATCACGGATATGCGGGCATTTATCACAATCAACATGCTTAACAATAATTTCGGCAATTGCTCGTGGTGCCATCTTGGCAATTTTTGCCAATCCCAATGCCACTGGAGTAGCTATATCACCATGTTCAGGAGTTTTAGTCGGAGAAAATGGGATTTCGGGAACGTCCGGTATCGGAAGTTCCCCTGACTCAATTGCAGCACGAATCGCACCTTTTAATATATCGTAAATTTCTGATTTGATTTCATCCATATCCACAAAACTTCCATTTATATCATTTTATTAGTTTGTGTTTTTCAGTAACCGAAATTATATCACAACAGACACCTCAAGTCAATTTTCTTATGAGCATGAAAAAAAATGCAATTCGTCTGCATAGGGATAGCAGACATTCATAGCAAATTATAAACATCGGCAGACATTCATAGCAAATTATAAACATCGGTAGGCCAATTGTCACAAATTATTCTGTTGCTAAGTTCTATTTCTAACGTTAATATATTGAAGTTTATAATTTAAAAACATTGTTGCTTGTATAACCATGTGTAATTTTCTATATCGTATTGTGAATGTGTGGTATAATATTTTTTGTATGAATTATTTCAATTTAAGATTATGTTTCACATGGGTGTCTCAGCAAAATTCTTTGAAAAAAATTAAAGTTTAACGGTTTCATTTACCTTGCCAAACTTTAATTTTTCTGCTACAATTGAAGGCTAAATAGGAGGAATGATTATGGCTGCTAACAATACCAAAGAAATTGAAGATGCAGCACAAAATCCGCTGGAAGGCGATGGGACAGGGCTTACCTTTGGTCGTCATTTTACGAAATCGGCGGTTCACCCGTTTGATGAGATTGAATGGGAACGCCGCGATTCTGCTATTTATAATGAAAAAGGGAATGTCATTTTTAAACAGGACCAAGTTGAAGTACCTACTTTTTGGACCCAACTTGCAACGGATATCGCTGCCTCAAAATATTTCCGAAAGGCTGGTGTTCCTGATGTAGAATCAGAGGACAGCGCACGTCAATTGGTTACCCGCGTCGCTCGTACACTTCGTCGTGCTGGTGAAGAAATCGGTGGTTATTTTGCTACATCCGATGACGCGGAAACTTTCGAGATGGAGTTAACACATATTCTTGTCACGCAGCGCGGTGCTTTCAATTCTCCCGTCTGGTTTAACTGCGGTTTATGGCATGAATACGGGATTAAGGGCGCAGGTGGCAATTACCATTGGGATAGAGAAGAAAAGCAAGTTAATATCACTCAAAACGCGTATCAATATCCACAAAACTCAGCTTGTTTTATCCAAAGTGTTGACGACTCTTTAGACTCGATGCTTGATCTGCAAAAGGCTGAGGTAAGACTCTTTAAATATGGAAGCGGAACCGGTTCTAATTTCAGCAAGGTTCGTGCAAAAGGCGAACACCTTTCCAGTGGCGGTGAAAGTTCTGGTGTGCTTTCATTTCTTGAAGGATTCGATAGATGGGCGGGTAGTATTAAGTCTGGTGGCACAACACGCCGCGCCGCAAAGATGGTCATTTTAGATATGGACCACCCGGAAATCGTTGACTATATTGACTGGAAAATGAAAGAAGAAGAAAAGGCGAAGACGCTCATTGCTGCTGGATATCCCGCTGACTTTAATGGTGAAGCGTACGGCACTGTCAGTGGACAGAACAGCAATAATTCCGTACGGATTTCCGACATCTTCATGGAAGCCTATCTACAAGGAAAACCTTGGCAAACAACTTATCGTACCAGTGGTGAAGTTGCTGATGAGTATGAAGCGAAAACGTTGATGGAAAAGATCGCAGAAGCAGCATGGGCTTGTGCCGATCCGGGAGTCCAATTTGATGATACGATTCAGAAATGGCATACTTGTAAACAGACAGATCGCATTTATGCAAGTAATCCTTGTAGCGAATATCTTTTCTTAGATGACTCGGCATGCAACCTCGCAAGCAT